>JAFDDW010000387.1 GCA_019310665.1 Deltaproteobacteria bacterium | reverse complement strand
CTGCCCTATGCGCTTTGCTCTATGCCCTTCACCCAATGGGTACAAATAGGGGCAGGGGCGTTACGTGACATAACGGCCGCCTGCCCCATTTGATTTGTTTGCTGTCTCTGTTGCCATGGACCACTGACAACAGACACAACGGACCTGTTAGCTACTTATACACCAGATCTCCGAAATACGGAAAGTTCATGGTGTTGACGATGTGCTTGATACCGACCTTATTTTTACCGGCATAGGAATGGTTCTGCCAGTGAAAGGGCACAAAGGCGGCGTCATTATACAGGATTCTTTCAATTCCCTGCAAAATCGCCGCCCGTTTTTTCAGATCGGTTTCGGTCTGAGCGGCCATGGTCAGATCATCGATCTTGGGATTGCAGTAATTACCGCTGTTAAACTGCCCGTAGCCGGTTTCCTTGTTGGGACACATTGTCAGGAACTCGCTGAAATTTCCGGAATCTTCCGTGTCCGAGTGCCAGCCGATCAATTGCATATCCGCTGCCTGGGCATCGAACTCATCCCAGTACTGGGCTTTGGGCATGGTCTTCAGGTTGACTTTGATCTTGATCTTGGAAAGCATGGAGACGACGGCTTCGGCAATTTTTTCGTCGTTGACGTAGCGGTTGTTGGGGGCAATCATGGTGCACTCAAAGCCATCGGCCAGCCCGGCCTCTTTCATCAGGGCTTTGGCCTTTTTCAGGTCATAGCGCGGAACCAGAGACGAGGTGTATCCCATATACCCTTTGGGTCCCTGCTGGCCGGCCGGTGTGGCCGTGCCTTTCATGATCTTTTTGGCGATGCCCACGTTATTGACGGCGTGGACAATGGCCTGGCGGACGCGCACATCCTTGAACTCGGCACGTCGTTTCTGGTTTAGCTGAACAGTGATAATCCGGCCGCCGGAATAGGTTACCATTTTGACTTTTTTATTACTGCGGATTCTCTTAAAATCCTGGGGCGGGACCGGAGAGATAAAATCCACATCGCCGGAAAGCAGTGCCGCCACCCTTGTGGGACCTTCCTTGATGGGGGTCAGGACTATTTTGTCCACATTACCGGGGGAGTCTTTATCCCAGTAGTCGGCAAATTTTTCAAAAACGTACTTGGCTCCCTGCTCCCATTCGACAACCTTGTATGCACCGGTACCGGATTCATTGGCGAGCGCGAATGAAGGACCGATTTTAACGACGGCATCCTTGGGCTGGCCGGTGGCATCCGTGCCGGAGTAAAATTTGCTGTCCAGAGGGAAAATATAGGTCGCCATGTTGATCAGCAGCGCATAAGGCTTTTTAGTCTTGATATCGATGGTGTGATCATCGACGATGGTGCAGCCTTCAAACGGTGTGAAGAGTCCCTTGAAATCCGGGCTTTTGTAAAAGCGTTCAAAAGTAAATTTCACGTCCTTGGCCGTAAAGGGATTGCCGCTGTGAAACTTGACGCCTTTGCGTAAATAAAAGCGCATGGTCAGATCATCGATGCGTTCCCACATTTCGGCCAGGCGGGGCTCAAAACTCATGTCCTGGGCATAGCGCACCAGGGGGTCGAATACCCAGTGCGAATACTGGAGCATGCCGCCGGATAACTGAACCTGGGGGTCCTGGGATACGGGACCCGCATCCAAACCCACCTTCAGCGTTCTGGCGCCGGCGATGGTCCCCAACGAAAATACCATCAAAATGGTTAGACATAGAACGATTAGTTTTTTCATACGTCCCTCCTTTTTTTCCTCTGTTGTGGTTAAAAAATCCCCTAATTACTCCGCCCTGAAAAATAGTACATTCAGGGTTGCAAATTATTCTTTGAAAACTGAAGTAAGTTGTTTGATCGAAGGTTCGGCGGATTAATTATTTTATGCTGCGCATTTTTTTATGCTTTTTTTGGCTTTTTAATTCATCCCAGATATGGAATAGTGGGTTTTTTAAAAGGATATTATCCATTTTTAATTTTGTCGTTCCGCCTTCAGCGGACCATTAACCCAACATGCTAGTATCCCAAAACCCATTATAGCGCTAAAGCTTCACTGCGTGCCCAATATTCCAGCCTTCCATCATTCCAATTGGGAAGAAATCCTAACTTGAAATATTTCTCTAAAAATGGAATTTAGCGCCCGAATAGAATTTATAATTTATATGCCAGCGGCGGTCAAGTAAGATTTTTCATTCCCTTCTGTTTGGATGAAACTCAGGCGCTTTCGCCCAGTTTTGCCATCACAGCTCCCATAATGGCTTCCACCGCAGCGTCAATGCTCATCTTGCCGGTATTGATGGTCAGATCATAGTAGATAGGATCGCAGATATCGGCATGAAACGTGTGCCTGATAAACGCTTCGCGTCGGGATTCTCTCTGGATTACCCGTCGTTTGGCCTGCTCGGTGGTGACCCGGTGCGTCAGCGCCACCTCGCGGATTCTTTTCTTCAAGGGTCCAATTATCCTAACGGAGAATATATCCTCAGCCGGAAGAATAAAATTGGCCCCCCGGCCGACAATGACGGCTCGTCCGTGCTCGGCAATCGTACTGATGACTGGCAGAAGATGTTTGAGGTAGGTGTCGGGATGAATATATTGGTCTTCCATCAGGGAGGATATGAAATCCTTTACCCCGCTAAGGCGTTCTTTTTCAAGGGAGTTGATCACCGCCCCCCGTATCTCGGAAGTTTTGGCAATTTTTTCGACGATGTCACGGTTAAAATAATCAAATTCAAGCCGTTCGGCAATTTTTTGGGCGATAATACTTCCCCCGCTGCCGGGCTCCATGGACACGGTTATTACCGGAATCTGTGCTTCGGCTTTCTTCCCGGCAAGCTGGTCCTCCCATTTTTTAATCTGCTTTTTGACAACCTGATCTATGGAGACTTCTTTCTTGGCCATGACGTTTTCCTTCTTTTGATTTAGCCTTCTTTCAAACATCTAAATTGGTGCAATCTTATAAATTCCTAATCAGGATAAACTGGAAAATGCCTAAAGTGAGCTAAAGTGCCTAAAGTGCCTAAAATTGTGGTGTCGCTTCGCTCCATCTTTATTATAAACGCCTGGTATTTTCAGCATGCAATACCAGAAATCAGTAAGTGAATATAATCGTATAGCTTGCTTTTTTCTTTTTATAAAATTGATAGAATACCTCAATTTTAGGCACTTTAGTGCAATTTAGGCATTTCTTGGGTAACTTGATTTTTACACAAAAAGATCTTGCCACAAAATGCACAATCCACCTGAGGCGGACTAAGATCCTAAACGCACTATTGTGTCTGTCGTAAGTCTATATCACACTGTCAGCCTAAATAAAACAGCCCGCTATACTTCGCGGGCATTAGCTTCTACTAAGATTTTGAGACAGCTTCATGAACGGTTGCGTTTTATTTTGATGACGCATTGGACATAAAGGCATCGATAAATTTCTGGTTATCCTCCTCGGTAATTTTTTCCGGCAACAATTTTGTGGCCAGTGCGATAGCGGCGTCAACGAGCTCTGATTTGAGCTGCCGGCGGGCTTCTACGATGCGGCTGTTGATTTTTTGATGGGCACTTTTAAGCAATATTTTGCTTTCCTGCTCTGCGGCTTTAACAATCATTTGCCTGTTTTTTTGGCCCTGGGCGATGATTCGCTTTTTTAATTCTGATAGACGATTCCGGCTGTTTTCAAACTGTTTTTTACT
>JAFDDW010000009.1 GCA_019310665.1 Deltaproteobacteria bacterium | reverse complement strand
CCATCCGTTCCCCCCGGTATACTTCTTCAAAAAGCTCTTCGGCGGTGGTTATGGCGTTGTTGCGCTTCAAGGCCGTGTCTATCATCTGTCTGGCATCCGCCGTCCTGTGTCCGAGCTGTTTAATCATAACATCAAGTACCTGTTTTGAAAAGTCCTCAACAAGTGGTTCGCCTTTACGCTCTTCGGAGCGGATCAACGCAAATTTACCCATTTTGCCCTCCAAAGTGGCAATAATTTTTTGGGCCGTTCTGCGGCCGATCCCTTTGAGCTGCGTCAGTTTGCTGATCTCGCCGGCTTCAATGGCAGTGGCGATTTCTCTGACCGGCACGGTTAACGCTTTAGCGGCTTTTAAGGGACCGATATCTTCTACCGAAATAAAATATTGGAAAAATTCCTTCTCCACCTCAAAATTAAAGCCGATTAGAACGGGTTTGGGCTGACGCTCCGTCTGTTGAAAAAAGATGTAAAGTGAAATTTCTTCTCCGACCTCTTTATCCCGCAACGACTCCATCACAATGGCAGGAAGCAGCACTTCATATCCGATCTGGTTCGCAAGTATCAGTATCCGGTCCTCTTCCTTCTTTAAAATTTTACCTTCAATGTAACCAATCATAACTGTTAAGAGCGTTGTTCGTTTGGATGGTTTAGATCGTTAATAACAATATCTCCGTTTATAGCCTTTCTGCCCGGTTCATCAATTCTGTCAAATGCCCTTTAATGCGACCCTATGAGCCATCAACTATGAGCTATTAGCTGCAATATCGTGGTAGCGGTAAAATCCAATCAAAGCCAATCCTAGGGCATCAGATGCGTGGAACGGCCTTATGGGGGTCGTATGTTTCAATCGACGTCGCACTGATTCTTCCAACTGCTTTTTGCTGGCATTTCCGTTGCCGGTCAAAACCTGTTTGGCTTCACGCACAGGAACCTCCACAGACGACGCACCGGCACGATGGCCGGCCAGCAGGACAACTCCGCTGACCTGACCCAGAGTTATTCCGGATTTCGGATATTTTTGAAGAGAAAATACATCCTCCACCACCATAAAGTCGGGGTTTTCATTTTTTAGGATCTGAAGCAGTTTTGAATAAATATGATCAAGACGGTGCGGCAAAGAGTTGTTTTTGGAGGTATTTATACTGCCAAAGGAATAGCCTTCTATCCTCGACCCCTTTCCTCGAACGATTCCGACACCGGTTGCCGAAAGGCCGGGATCTATACCGATGATTTTTATCATCCTGTTTTATTTTAAACTTTTCACTTTACCTTTGGCGATTTGGGCTTCGTTCGATTTGGGATACTTTTTGATGAGCTCTTCTAAAATAAGGCGGGAATTTTTTTTGTCCCCTAAATTTAAAAAAGCAAGCCCTTGTTTTAAAAGAGATGCCGGCACTTTATTGCCCTTGGGATAATTTTCGATCACTTTCTGATATTCAAGAATGGCTTTTTCATACCACTTTTCACGGTAATAAATTTCACCGATCCAAAACTGGGCATTGTCGGCCCGTTCAGATTTGGGAAACTTCTCGATGAGTTCCTGAAATTTTTTCCGGGCCGCATCAGAGTCTCCCTGATCAAAGGCCTGTTTCGCCGTTCGATAAATTTGATCTTCGGTGAGTTCTTCTTTGGTCCGGCCGGCAGGAATTATTTTTGTAACGGTTTTCTCGGTAGGCCTTTTAGTCGCCTCTTTTGTGGCGGTCAGCTCGAAATTTAAATACTGTTCAATTCGATAAATACGTTCATCATTGGTTTTGGTGGACTTAGACAGCTTATCAAGTCGATCCGCTTCAGCCTTCACGCCCTCGGCATCCATTTGCTCCTGGCGGTTTAAAAGATGTTCGAGTTCTTCAATCCGTCCGCTTAAGGCTCGAATTTCTTCATTTAGAGCATTCACTTTGGCCCGTAGCGAAGCTGACAGATGACGCAGGGCCTGTTCTTCTTTTTCGCGGCTTTGCAATCCTGATTTCAGCGCTGCATTCTTTTTTTTGGCTTCGGCGTTGCGAATTTCAAGCTCACTCATGCGGGTGTCGAGGGAAGCAACTTCATTCTGGCTGACACAGCCCGACAATAACAAAAAGAACACCAGATTGACGATGACGGTCGATTTCATGACTGATTTGTTCATAATGGTATCACTGAAATGGAGGGTTATTATCCGTACAAATGACGCCAGGCAATTCACCCAATAACCCTCCGCCAGGGGTGGGTTTGGCTGCAAGACAGCAAGCACCGGCCCAAAAGCCGGTGCTTGCTGTCTTGTGAAAGCGCACAGGGTTAATACCCTATAATAGTCACCCACAGTTCGAAAAGCGGTATTTTCTGAAATTTAGAAAATTTGGATTAATTGACAACAAAGTTGTCACGCCTGTTTTTGGCCCAGCACTCATCATTTTGCTGGTTGCAAACCGGGCGCTCTTCCCCGTAGCTGATAGTGGTTAAGCGGGAAGCGGAAATACCGAGATCAACCAGAAATGCTTTGGCACTCTCAGCCCGTCTGTCACCCAATGCAAGGTTGTACTCGTTGGTACCCCGGGCATCACAATGGCCCTCAATGGTCACCGTGGTGTCCGAATTTTCGCGCAACCATTCGGCTTTGCGAAGCAAATTGTCCTGGGCCGCCGGAGTAAGCATGGCTTTATCAAACTCAAAATAAATATCCTCCTGCATAATTATACTCGGCGCCTTGTAAGCAACCGGGGCCTCCTCTTTAACGACCACTTCCTCTTTCGGCTCTTCTTTGGCCATCGGTTCCGGTGATGCATCAACCAGCTTCTTTTGACAGGAAACGGAAAACATCAATCCAGGAATTACCAACACCAGGGCCAGAAAAATCCATTTCTTCTTTTGCATTTTTTCCTCCTTTCACATGTGGAAATACATCAGTTATTGAAAGCATTCATTGACCATTTTGGGTTTGTTTGCTCACCGGTCATAACCAGCAAACGGCGTTGATCAGTTCCAAACGCAGTCATCACATATATTCGAAAAGGACCCTCACGGTTTGAACTAAAGGCAATAAGACTTCCGTCAGGTGACCATGCCGGCGCTTCGTTATCTCCGGATTCGTGGGTCAATTGGAGTAGTCCCCGGCCATCAAAACCCATCACAACAATATTGCGACGTCCGTCCACCACGGACGCATATGCGATTTTGTCACCCTGCGGAGACCAGTTGGGCTGGGTATTGTAGTTACCCTCGTAAGTCAATCGCCTGACCTTTCCTGAGGCCAGATCCTGGACATAAACTTGCGGAGAACCCGACCGATTGGAAACAAAAGCAAACTTTTTACCGTCCGGCGACCAGGTAGGTGATACATCGATTCCCCGAAGGTTTGTTAACCTTTTAATAACTTTCCCCGATCCAGTCAACAGATAAATTTCCTGGTCACCTGAAAAGGAAAGTGTGGCCGCCAATTCAAATTTACCAGGCACCCACGCAGGCGTTATGTTGAGGCCTTTTTTATTGATGGTCGTTTCCTGCACTTCGGCCAGGTTTTTAATAAATAGGTCCGGCTTTCCCTTTTTATAAGATGTATAGGCCAGATATCTTCCATCAGAGGACCAGGCCGGAAATAAGGAAATCGAATGGTTTCGGGTCATCTGGTGTGGATTATAACCATCAAAGGCGCAGCTGTAAATCTCTTTATTTCCTGACCCGGTGGAAACAAAGGCGATTTTGCTTCCGAAAACGCCCGGCTTACCCGTGAGGTACTTGATGACCTCACTGCAAAATCGATGGATCATACGACGCTGGTCCGCTTTTTTCCCGGTGTATTTTTTGCCGATAATTCGCCGCGCCTTGAAGGTGTCAAAAAGGCGCAGTTCCATCGTAATGTTGTCGCCGGATTCTTTGAGACTCCCGGTAATCAAAAGTTCGGCGCCGATAACGGTCCAGTTGGCAAAATTGATCTGGGGGGTTAAAATGCCGTCTTTTTGGGGATCGAAAAGAAATGCACCGCGATCGAGCAATTTAAAATAACCGGTGAATTCCAGGCTGGCGGCAAGTAAATCGGCAGATGAATCTGACAGGCGTTTTTCTTCCCCTGTTCGGTTTGCATTTTTAAACAAGGGGACCGCCAGAGGAATTTTTCTTAAAAAAGGATTACTGATATCAATATATTCATATTGATCTTTGTCACTTTGCGCCAAACAAACGACCGATCCGATTAAAAGATTTGCAGCAATAAAGAGAACAACGCATCTTAACCAACGAACATTCATTCCGGTATCCCTGTTGTAAATTTTATTGAAGTGGTTTCAATACCTCAGCTCACGTCCAAAGACAAGGCAAATTAAAGCTCATAGCATAGAGCTCATCGCTCATAGTAAAAATGAAATCCAATGTAATTTTCGTTAAGTTCCACCCGCGCTTACAGAGTATGGACTTCGTCCTCGTACTCGTCCCCTATAAAATTCTGAAACCTTCAGTTTCTGATACCTTCCGGCGTGAATCGGACCCCCATCGTCACATAGGGCGTCCGGATGCCGTCAGGATGGCGTGAAACCGGGTCGGCCTTAACGATCGCCCGATAGGCCGATTCATCTAAATATGAGTTGCCGGAGCGTTCCGTAAATCTGATGTCGGTAATTTCACCGCCTGGCATAACCTTAAACACCAGGCTGACCTGCAGCGTCTGGTCATCACCGGCCAACTGCTGCGAAAAGGCCCAGTTTCTTTCTACCTGAAAGGCAATCTCAATTCTGTACAGATCAATAAGTTCCAGTGTCCGCCGACCGCCGGAACCGGATGCTCCGGGTATACCGCCCCCCCCCGCACCGGTGACTGCTTTGCCGGTCGAACCGGTTTGAGTCCCTGCGGCTTCGGTTTGTTCAACCTTCTTTTTCAAACGCTCAATGGCCTGGCTGACGGAATCCGTTTCCGATTTTTTAACCTTCTTTTTGACCTTGGTCAACGCTTGATCGATCATTTTCTGACGATCCTGCGTTTTTTTCTTCAAAGACTTTTTGGGCTTTATTTTCTTTGGTTTCGGCGTCAGTGAAACTGTTTTCTTCGGTTTTTTTATCTCCGGCAGCTTTTGGGGTGGTGGTATTTCGACCACGTTTTCAATGGGCGCTGTTTTGACTTCTTTTTTAGGTGCTACCACAGGCTTGGCTTCCGGTTTGGACGCTGCAACCGGCGCCGGTGCCGCGGACGGCGGCCCGGGTAGCGACACCAAATTAACACTAATTGATCCCGGCAAAAGCCTTGGTTTCGGTGCAGTTGCCGGCCAAAATGCCACTGAACCAAATAAAATCAAATGAATTACCAGCGATATCCCAAAATATAGCACCATGGTGCGGGAAACGGAGTCCGTCGCCAGCGGATACGCATGAGCATATGTTTTTTTTTTCATTGGCCTTTAGATTTTTTTGCGTCGCGTATCTTTTCGATGACCGCCGGTTCGGTGATCATGCCCAGCTGTTCAACTCCCGCCCCTTTAATCTCTGCCATCACCTGCACAACGATTCCATAGGGGATGTTCTTATCCGCTTTGAGGTAGACCTCCCGATCGCCGCGACTTTGAAGAATTTTAATCAGCCTTGCACTCAAGGAGTCTAGGGCGACCTGATATTCGTTGATGTGAACCTGATGGTCTTTGTCAATGGTGATGATAAGATGTTCCTTCTCTGAATCAAGGGGTTGGGCCGATGCCTCAGGCAAATCAACATTTAACCCCTGGATCATCATCGGTGCGGTAACCATGAAAATGATCAAGAGTACCAGCATGACATCCACAAAGGGCGTCACGTTAATCTCAGACATCAGTTCTTGGCTGTTGCCGCCGGTCATCATTGCCTTCTCCTCTCGATCCTCAGAATATCACGTTCAATGATGTTGAGAAAGTCAGCCGAAAAGCTGTGCAGCTCAGTCTCGACGATCCGGATTTTATTCATAAAATGGTTAAACGCGATAACGGCCGGGATGGCGGCCGCCAGTCCCGCGGCAGTTGCCACAAGCGCTTCTGAAATACCGGGTGCCACGACTGCCAGGCTGGCCGAGCCTCTTAGTCCGATTCCATGAAATGAGTTCATGATCCCCCAGACGGTCCCGAACAACCCGATAAATGGCGTTGTGTTGCCGGTGGTTGCCAGGAAGGGAACCATTTGTGTCATTCGGGTCATTTCAGTGTTGATCGCCCGGCGCAGGGCGCGTTTGACATTGTCTATTCCGGCAAATTTTGTGTCAAACGGCAGATTTCCCCCGTTCGCCTGGGATGGTGTGGCAGGTGACGGGCTGCCGGATTGACTCGTTTTTTTTAATTCCGCATAACCGATACGAAATATTCTGGCCAGCGGACTGCCATGAAGCTGTTTGGCTCTGGCAAAGGCGTTTGACAAATCACGGCTTTTCCAGAAAAACTCATTAAATTCAGAAGATTGCTTGAAAGCCCGTTTGATATAGCGGGATTTGATTAAAATAATTGCCCAGGAAGTAACTGAAAAAAACAGCAAGGTGAGCAAAACTAGCTGTACGACGAGGCCGGCATTACTAATCATGTGAATCAAATCGATCTGAGCAACCGTCATATAACACTCCGTTCTTTAATCCAGGGACTTTGCCCCGTATAGATGGGTGGATAATTGTAAAGGATCCGAAACATTTAAACAATAACGTTTCGGATTTTTAGATAATCTGGAATATAAGAACAAATCAACAGTAAACAAGTGAAATAACTTTCTGTTTTAATTATTTTAAATTATATGAAAATGGACAGAGTGTCAACATATTTGGATTTTTGGTATCTGCCGTAACTTTTAGCTTGCCTTCGATTGTGCTGGGAACTAAGAATGTCACAGGTTACTGGTCACTGGTTACTGGCACCTGGATGCTCGATGCTGGATACTCGATGTTAGATACTGGATACTCGATACTCGATGAACTGCATTTGCCGACCGGTCAGAATGTCATCGAGAATCGAGTATCGAATATCGAGTATCATGGCTCGATTATTCCGTAGTCAGCAAACAGAAAGTTAACCCAAACAAAATCAAATCAGCGACGAAGGACTGCCATGAAAAAAATTGCCAATTTATTATTTGAAGCCAAAATATTGAAAGAGATTCCCAGGTCCGGATACCATTTTCTCGGTGCCGGTAAAGAATCTGTGGCGGAGCATTCTTTCAGTACCACTTTTATTGCCTATGTGATGTCACAGCTGTTGCCTGAGGTGGATGCCCTGAAACTGATCAATATGTGTCTGGTTCATGATCTTGCGGAAGCCAGAATCGGTGATCTCAACACAGTTCATAAAAAATATGTCACCGCGGACGAAAACAAAGCCCTTGAAGATGCAACCGCCGGACTTTCGTTTGGACACAATCTGGTGGAGCTCACCCAGGAGTTTAATGACGGTCGCACCGCCGAGGCCAGACTTGCCCGCGACGCCGACCAGATAGCACTCATCCTGGAGTTAAAAGATCTGATAGATATTGGTTATGAACCGCCCAAAACCTGGATTCAGAATGTCATCGACCGGCTTCAAACCAAAACCGGAAAAAAAATTGGTAAGGCCGTTATGCAGACAAATCGAGATGAATGGTGGAATGATACTAATGCGAATGATAGATGAGCTTCGTTGACCGGGCCTGAAAATTCCAATCACCCAAAAATTGAACATCGAACATCGAACATTGAACGTCGAACATCGAATAATGTATTCTGTCAATTTTAAAAAAAGACAGAGCGAAGCGATACCACAAATCTTTCCGCCTCCGGCGGATCAATATTCAATACCGGCTTGCCCGGGTTAGGATATGCTTTGACGTTATCCCGATCTCGGCAACAATTCTATTGACATGCAAAATGAAAATAACTAACTATAAAATTTTTGTGACCGCTTACGGATTCAGAGGTCCTGGGTTCAAATGCGGCGGGATAAGATATCGGAAACCATTTCTAGGGAGAAAAAAATGAACTGGATGATTCAAACTCTCTGGTCCTCCATCGGCAAAAAATTGCTGATGGCCCTAACCGGCCTGGCGTTTTGCGGTTTTCTGGCCGGGCATCTGGCAGGCAACCTGACGATTTACGGCGGAAAAGATGCGTTTAACTCATATGCCGAACATCTGCATGCCCTGGGACCGGTGTTAACCCTGATGGAATGGGGCCTTCTGGTTTTTGCCGTCGTGCACGTATGTGCAGGCCTCACCCTGTTTTATCAAAATTTCAGAGCGCGGACCAGCCGCTATGCCGTCAACAAATGGGCCGGCGGACGAACCATTGGTTCGGCCACGATGCCCTATACCGGAATCCTGCTGCTGACGTTTATCATCCTGCATCTGATAAATTTCCATTTTGTGGACAAAACCAATACAACCATCTATCAAATTGTCGCCCAAACCTTTGAAAATCCCTTTTATGTCGTCATCTATATCCTGGCAATGATTGTCGCAGCCGTGCATGTCAGCCACGGTTTATGGAGTGCCTTCCAGACAATCGGCGCCAACCACATAAAATATATGCCGTTTATCATGGCCTTGAGTATTATTTTCAGCCTGGCTGTTGGATTCGGTTTTGGTATTATTCCGATTTATTTATCGTTTGCGGGATAGAAAGGAAAAATCATGCCGCTTGATGCAAAAATTCCCGGAGGACCCCTTGCGGAAAAATGGGACCGACATCTTTTTGAGCTAAAACTTATTAATCCGGCCAATAAACGAAAGTATGATATCATCGTTGTCGGCACCGGGCTGGCCGGCGGTTCTGCCGCTGCAACCCTTGCTGAACTGGGCTATAATGTCAAGACCTTCTGCATCCAGGACAGCCCCCGGCGAGCACACAGTATCGCCGCCCAGGGCGGTATCAATGCCGCTAAAAATTATCCCAATGACGGAGACAGCATCTGGCGTCTGTTTTACGATACCGTAAAAGGCGGTGATTTCAGATCCCGAGAGGCCAATGTGTATCGGCTGGCACAAGTCAGCAACCATATCATCGACCACTGCGTGGCCCAGGGGATCCCCTTTGCCAGGGATTACGGCGGCCTGCTGGCCAACCGGTCATTTGGCGGCGCCCAGGTCTCGCGAACCTTTTATGCCCGGGGACAGACAGGGCAACAATTGCTGCTGGGAGCATACAGCGCCTTATCGCGCCAGATCGCTGACGGTAAAGTTCAAATGTTTGCCCGCCGTGAAATGCTGGACCTGGTCGTGATCAATGGCCAGGCCAGGGGTATTGTGGTCCGCAACTTGATAAACGGGCAAATTGAACGCCATGATGCCCATGCCGTCGTCCTGTGTACGGGCGGTTACGGAAATGTGTTTTTCCTTTCAACCAATGCCATGGCTTCCAATGTAACCGCAGCCTTCAGAGTTTACAAAAAAGGGGCCTGGTTTGCGAATCCGTGCTTTACCCAGATTCATCCCACCTGTATCCCGGTTCACGGCACCTACCAGTCTAAATTGACCCTGATGAGTGAGAGCCTGAGAAACGACGGTCGCGTATGGGTACCCAAAAACCCCGGCGACAAAAGGTCTCCCAGTCAAATACCGGAAGCGGAAAGGGACTATTTTCTGGAAGAAAAATATCCGAGTTTCGGAAACCTGGTGCCGCGCGACGTCGCCTCCCGCAACGCCAAGGAGCAGTGCGATATGGGCAAAGGCGTCGGAAAGACGAGGCTGGCGGTTTATCTGGATTTTGCCGATGCCATCAAACGGGACACCAAAGCGGTCATTGAAAATAAATACGGCAACCTTTTTCAGATGTACGAAAAAATTACCGCTGAAGACCCTTACGAGACCCCGATGAGGATCTATCCGGCGGTTCACTACACCATGGGCGGGCTGTGGGTGGACTACAACCTGATGAGCACCATCGATGGGCTCTTTGTCATGGGCGAGGCCAATTTTTCAGACCACGGTGCCAATCGTCTGGGAGCCAGTGCCCTTATGCAGGGGCTGGCTGACGGCTATTTTATCATCCCCTATACCATCGGCGGCTATCTGGCCGGTGCAGAATTACCGGATGTTTCCACCGACCATGCCGCTTTTAAAGAAACTGAGAATGAGGTTCAATCCCGCACCGATAAGCTGCTTGCCATCAATGGCAAGCGAACCGTCGACGACATCCACAAGGAACTGGGCCTGATTATGTGGGAGTATTGCGGCATGGCGCGCAACAACGAGGGACTTGAGAAAGCCCGTAATCTCATCCAGCAACTGCGGGGGGAATTCTGGGAAAATGTCACTGTTCCGGGGTCCGGTAAAGATTTTAACCAGAGCCTTGAAAGGGCCGGACGCGCGGCCGATTTTCTGGAATTTGCCGAATTAATGATCATGGATGCCCTGGCCCGCCAGGAATCCTGCGGCGGCCACTTTAACGAGGCCTATCAAACCGAAGCACACGAAGCCAGACGCGATGATGAAAATTTCTGTTATGCGGCCGCCTGGGAGTTTAGCGGCGGCGACAAGGAGCCGCAAGTTCACAAAGAGCCTCTGGTTTTTGAAAATGTTGATTTATCTCAAAGGAGCTACAAGTGACCAAAACGATCAATTTAACATTGAAAATATGGCGTCAAAGCGGACCTGACCGCAAGGGCCGTCTTGATACCTACCCGGCCACCGATATTTCAACCGACATGTCGTTTCTTGAAATGCTGGATGTGATCAATGAAAAATTGACCTTGGCGGGCAAAGACCCGATCGCCTATGATCACGACTGCCGGGAAGGTATCTGCGGCATGTGCGGAGCGGTGGTGAACGGACGCGCCCATGGACCTGAGAAAGGCACGACCCTGTGCCAGCTGCATATGCGGCATTTCTCTGATGGTGATACCGTGGTTGTCGAACCGTGGCGGGCGAAGGCCTTTCCGATCATCAAAGATCTGGTCGTCGACCGCAGTGCATTTGACATAATTATCCAGGCCGGCGGATTCATTTCGGCCAACACCGGAGGCGCACAGGATGCCAATGCCATCCCGGCACCCCAGGCCGCCGCCGAAAAAGCCATGGATGCGGCCGCCTGCATCGGCTGCGGCGCCTGCGTAGCGGCATGCCCCAATGCCGCCGCCATGCTCTTTACGGGGGCCAAGATTTCTCACCTTGCCTTGCTGCCCCAGGGACGTCCGGAAGCCGCCAAAAGGGCAATCAATATGCTGAAGACCATGGATCGACTGGGATTCGGCAACTGCACCAATGAAAGGGAATGCGAGGCCGAATGCCCCAAGGAAATTTCCATCGTCAACATTGCCCGAATGAACCGGGAGTTTCTCATGGCCAGCTTTTTTTCAGAAGAAAACTAGGAGTTGCGGGTCTTTCGATTGGGGATTTTGGATTTCGGATTTGGGATTTAAGGAATCCTGTCGATTTTATAAAAACCGAAACTTCGGAATCCGTAATCCGATATAACCGACAGGGTTAAAACCGCCTTTGATGAACACGGGGTTGAGATACCCTACCCCAAACGGGATATTTATATAAAAAAAGAGACAAATTGAGGAATTACGAATTTAGGAATTTAGGAATTGAATGTATTCTATCAATCTAATTCTTGAATTCCTCCATCCATCAATCCCTGAATCCCTCAATCCCTCAATTCCTCAATCCTTTTCCCCCAATATCTTACCAAGGGCCTGAACAAAATTCAGCAGATCAAAGGGTTTCGAGAAAATGTTGGTATAACCCAGCGCGATGATTTCATCCAGCTTGGGGTGCTCCGGATATCCGGTAGTAACGATCACCTTCATTTCAGACAACTCGGGTTCACTGCTGATAATTCGACACAGCTCAAGTCCATCCATTTCGGGCATGAAGATATCCAAAATCAGAAGGTCCGGACGATAGGTACCAAGTTTTATCGACGCCTCTATCCCGTTGGAAGCCTCTTCGACCAGGTACTGATGATCCATGGTAAGCGCTTCAATAAGCATCTGGCGGATGGCATTATCATCATCGACTACCAGAATTTTGGCGGCCTGGCCTTTTAAGACAGATGGCAAATAGATTGTAAACGACGTTCCTGCACCCGGCCGGCTATCAAAAATTATTTCACCCTCATGGGCTTTGGCCAATGAATAGCTGACAGAAAGGCCAAGGCCGGTGCCTCCTTGAGACTGTTTGTCTGTTATGAAAGGCAGAAAAATTTTTTCAGCAATAGTGGTTGAAATTCCCCTGCCGTTATCAGTGATGCGAATATAAACCCTTCCGTCCTTGTTCCGAAATCCGGTAGTGACGTCGATCTTTCCCTGATCGTGATCGATGGCCTGAACAGCGTTGATGAGAATATTTAAAATGATCTGCTCGATACTTTGGAGATTGCCGTCAATGTCAGGCAGGTTATCGCCGAGTTTGAGATTGACTTCAACAGCTGAGGTTCGTAAGGTGGTTTGCGCCAATCGCATGGCGTTTTTCACGGCGCTGTTCACCTGCAGCGGCGCCTTTTCTACAACATTGGATTGCCGGGAGAAATTTTTTAAGTCGGAGACCGTTTTGGTGATCCGATGGGCAGCCATTTCCATATCGGCAACCAGCTGGACCAGGTTGTCTGTCAGAAAATCATAGTCAAAACCACCAAATTTTTGATCCGGCTCCCGCTGCTGGCGTTCTTTTAAAACCGGCATAAAGTCGGCCCATATTTTTTGCAGGAGCGGAATATTGTACATAATCAAGTTGATGGGATTATTGATTTCATGGGCCACCCCTGCCACCAGTGTGCCCAGGGTTTCCATCTTTTGAGCTTGCTGAAGCTGATGCTGGCTGTCGCGCAACGTCTTTTCGTATTGCCGCTGCAACGTCTCGAGATGCTCAAGCTGCCGCCGCATAATTTGCATTTCGCTGATGAGTTGGGCCTTGGTTTTTTCCCCGTCATTCATCGAAGACCCCGTCGCTCTTCAGAAAGTATTTTTTTAACACATTTTTCTACCGTGCGAACAGGGACATCAGCACGAATGCCGGGACAGGAATCAGCCATAATCTGCCAGTTTCTTGAATCCACCAGAAGACTTTTCACAAAGGGCCATCGCCGGCACATAAGGGGTTTAACCGGATGAATGGTGCAAAGTTCATCCCAAAAAATACAGTAGCCATCCGTTCGCTGGGCCAATACCGATCTTTGGCCGGATAACTGGCAATATTCGGTCACAAATTTCCGGGGATCGGTGCCGATATAGCGGGAAATCGCCTCAATGTCTTTGCGGGTTACGTAGGTTCCGCCATACCCCTTACAGCAATCGCCGCACTGGCGACATTCAAAAAGCGCATCGGGGTCTATGAGTTCAGAGGGCATGTCGGGTCTCCATGGCTCTTTTCAAAGTAACCTGGTCCACATATTTGAGATCGCCCCCCATAGGCACTCCGGATGCAATCCGGGTCACTTCAATTTGATGCTTTGCCAGAAGCTGGGCGATATAGGACGCTGTCGCCTCTCCCTCAACATTGGTACCGGTAGCCAGCACAACCTCTTTTACCTGATCGTTTTGTATCCGGGTCATCAGCTCCCGGATGCGAATATTCTCCGGACCGACTCCGTTCATGGGAGAAAGCACGCCTGAAAGAACATGATACATTCCTCGAAAGGCGCCCGATTTTTCGATCGCTACCATATCCGCCGGCTGCTCGACCACACATAAGACGGAGGGATCTCTTGCCGGATCACGGCACAACCTGCACAACTCACTGTCGCTAAAAGCAAAACATTTGGAACAAAATCTCACCTTGTCTTTGATATTCAAAAGGCTTTGCGCCAACGCTTCAGCCTCGTGGCGCGGTGCTCGCAAAATGTGCAACGCCAGGCGTTCGGCCGTTTTTTCTCCGATGCCCGGAAGCTTGGCAATGTTTTTAATCAAATTTTGAATTGAAGCTGGATAATAACTCATAGATAAATGCCTAAAATGCACTAAAATGCCTAAAGTGCCTAAATTTATGAAATAATGTCTATCTTATCCGGGTTACGCGTTGCGGGTTCTGCAATTGCGAATCTCGGATGGTTCTGGTTTTCACCCCGTAACACGAGCCTCGTAACTCGTAACCCGCACCTCGTAACCCGAACCCCGCAACCCGTA
>JAFDDW010000386.1 GCA_019310665.1 Deltaproteobacteria bacterium | reverse complement strand
CATCAGTTTTATAAGCATGCGGGTAAACCCGAAAACCGCGTTGGTGGGAAGCCCCTTGGAATTGGTAAGATCCCGGATGGCATGATAAGCGCGGTGAATATAGGCGGTACCGTCCATGAGGTAGATGGTCTTTTCATTTTCCATTAATATCTCCAGCAAATCTTACTGTTCAAAAATAAAATGATTGAAATCCTTCAAACTATCAGCTATCAGCTGTGAACCACCCGCTTTTTTTGTGCGGGCATTTCCCTTTGATATTTAGATAGTGTCCATCCACGAATAGCGGATGGCGCTAGGAAGTTTCCAATTCATAATGAATGGAAACTTATAAAACAACAACCATGAAAGATCAAGCCCCACAAACCCCTCACAGACGCTTACGCCGTAATTTAACCAGCTTTACCTGCCACTGCTGCAGAAAAGAATTCCGTTTTTGCTGGCGGTGCCGGTGCGGGTTTAATATATGTCAGGCGTGTATGGCAGAAAACATATGGGGGATGTCCTGCAATGCCATCACCTGGCAGTGTCCGGATTGCGGGGACCAGAACGGGTTTGGGAATCAATGACTCGATTGTGGATTTTAGCCTGCGACGAGTCGTTCGACCCTGAACTCATGACCGAAGGGTTCACGACCGAAGCCCTCTCCCATCGAAGGGGAAGGGTTTTAGGCCCTTAGTTCTAAAATGGAAACTATTTAACATCTTTATAGATGATTAAATATCAAGGCTTCATAGTGAACTGAGCGATCGTTGAACTTTTTTTGTTTGGGTCATTTGAATTTTGGTGATTAGAAATTTGTTTCGTATTTCGTATTTCGTATTTTCGGTTTATCCGGATTAGGGGATTTGCAGAGGTTATTGGACAACCTGTCTATACCCGCCCTCGCTGTTTATGCGATTTACGATTTTTTTTGAAGTTCGTTCAACAGACGCCTGAACTGCTCATACACATCTTTTCTGTGACCGATGTGAAAAATCCGGATAATATTTTCTTCCTCATCGATGTTGTATAGTACACGATATCTTTTTAGTTTGAAGGATTTGAATCCATACAATTCTTCCTGTAAGTCACCTCCGGCGTAAGGATTTTTTCGAAGGTCTTCCAAACCAGCTCTGATTAACTTCTTGTTTTCAGGATGTAATTTGGATAGTAAGCGAGAAGTTTCCGGAGTATACCGCATACCAAATTTCTTCATTCGCCAAAGACCTCATTATGGTCAAGCCACTTGCCTTGCTGAGCCTCCTTAATTGATTTCCGGATCGATTTCATCGCTTTCTCGTCAGAGAGGATCTCTAATGTTTCCAGAAGGCCCTCAAACTTTTTCATACTCAGCAGGACTGCCTCCGGGACACCGTTTTTTGTAATCGCGATAGCATCTTCAGATCCCTCAATCTTGCGAATGATTTCAAGGAAGGAGGATTTGGCCTTTGTGACCGGGATATAATCTTGAATTATTAGCATCGTATGCCTCCGTATGCTGTTTTTTGAATATGTATGGTCATTATACTGACTATTTTAGTTTTGTCAATCTAAGCATTCTATTCTAACCGGTGATCCGGAATTCAAAAAGCTCGAAAAAAAAGAGGAAATCTCAATAGAATGGCTTGCCTGACAGAAGATGGCAGAAGAAGGATCTCAAAGACTTAACGGGCTTTAGAGATGCAATTGTAAGTTTTTTGAAATCTGAAAAAGTTTCATGAGCAGCGTCATGTCAATTTATTTTGGCAACCCTGGGCCTTGCAGCTTTCATTATACCTTACATCTTATACGATACCCCAATCCCCAATCTATACCCCGTTAAATGTTTCGCAGAAACGAGCGTGGCGGACTTGTACGCCGCGGCGTATTTAACCGGGGCGCAATCCGAAATCCCAAATCGTTTATCTCATTCTGAGATCAGCGTCCTCAACACATCCACTTTACCCACAATTCCCACCAGTTTGTTCGCATCAACCACCGGCAGCGTATGATAATTTTTCTCCACCATCAGGGCGGCAATTTCTTCGATGCCGGTATCCGAATTTACGGTAACCGGATCGGGGGTCATGGCGTCGGCCACTTTTGTGGCCGCGATTTTTTCGACTTCCTTATCGAGCTTTTTTGATGATGTCAGGGGTATAAACCCGTCAAGCAGCGTAAAGAGCGACGGAATCGGGATATTTTTCTGCTGTATGATGAGATCACTTTGGCACAGGATGCCCACCAATTCGCTGGCGTCATTGATAACAGGGACCCCGTTAATCCGGTTTGTCAGAAGCAGTTTTGCCGCCTGGGCGATCTCTGTCTCCGGTGAGATGGAAATTACTTCCTGGGTCATAATATCGTTTGCCGTGATCATAATATCACCTCTAGTGTTCTATCCGCGGAACGGGAGAATACCTGCTCCTTTAGATGAAGACTTCTGTTTGACACATGCAAAATTAGGGTTGAGTATAAATGAGCAGCCAATAACAGTCAACCTGGAATGATCCTGAAAATTTTATTGGCATCTCATTAAAAAATGATTAAAGTAACAAAAAGATCCTTAACTATTATTTTTGGTACTCCCTCCAGCAGGAGGGATCCAGTTATGGCAGGTATCATGTCCGATAAATTGATCGCCCTCGAAGAGCAGGACGGACCGTTTCAGAACGTGTTTCAACGGTTCATGCGCATGGTCCCGGACCGCGATAAAAATGATAAAAGCTTGCAACGGCTGCTGGCCTTTCGCCTGAGGATCGATGGTGAGGCGGCCCTGAATGAATATCTGATCCATAAAATCAGAGAGACCATCAAATGCGCTTATACAGGCAGTCTATATGACTTTCTCAAGAACGATCTGATTGAAAAAGAGTGCCGTCCGGAGGATGATGATGAGGAGAGCGAGCCCCCTCCCGGCGCCGCCTAAGGGGACGCCCTTTAGTTCTACAGTTTATTCATCAAAAAGCGAATACCCGTTACTGCGTACTATTTCTTCTCCTCGTTTAACACACAGACTGATTGCTGCCGGTGATAGTTTGAACTTTCGGCTCAATTCAGCCTGGTTGATCTTTAATTCCCTTGATGCCCAAAAACACAGCAGACTCCGCGCTTGCACCCGATAGCGCTCTTTGCCCGGTGTCCAGATATCTGTTTGTTCCAGTTTGAGCAAATCACAGACCCGATCAACGACCTTGTCCAGGTCAATTCCGCGTACGTGCAGCGAATATTTGCGCGCCAGCTGTTCCTGGTTCGAGGAAAGCACCTGGGCCACAAAATCCCCGTCTCCGAGAATTCGTTCATCAGACTTTTGCCAGATTTTGGCTGTACGCATCGCTTTGAGGCTTTCCCACCCCCCGACGCTGCGCACCAAACCACCACCGGTCAGATCATCGCGCCGGCCCTGATTAAGGCCTTTAAAAACAAAGCTTTTGTAACTTCGGCGGGCTTGCGAAATATTTTTGCCGAACAGGCGCAACACACCATCAACATCTTGCCAATCGTTTTTGAGTTTTCCCATCACGGTGCTGTGGCCGCAATAAGGATACGTGTCCAGGGTTTTTAGATCTGCTACCAGATTGGCTCGAACCGGATTTAGATGGATGTAACGGACCAATTCCAACAGGTAAGTATCTTCCTGGCACAAAATGGATTTGTAGCGGTTTTGGAACAGGTGGCCGTGCCGCCTGTGTCGCAGGTTA
>JAFDDW010000385.1 GCA_019310665.1 Deltaproteobacteria bacterium | reverse complement strand
GCAAGGATCGACTTAAGGCCCTCATTAGGCGGTATGCTCATTTATCATCGAAAAAAATGATCCCATCGATTATCGATGAGTTGCAGGCTTTTCGCAAATCAGCCAAACAGGATGACGACATAACCCTGGCGGTTATTAAAGTGGATGAAAACTAGCAGAAGAATAAAAGTCCGGGTACAGTTTTTGTGCACACTCCGGACAAATACCATGGCTGAACTCTGCTTCCGAATGCTCGCTGATATAGACTTCAATTTGATTCCAATAACCTTGGTCATCTCGTATTTTTTTACAGGATGCACATATGGGAAGAAATCCGCTGAGCGTTTTGACTTTTTTTAATGCTTTTTGAAGTTCGGCAATGACTTCCGACTTTTCTTTATCAGCCTGCTTTATTTTTCCCCAAAACACACCAAGTAAAGCACTTAGGATCATAAAGGCGAGACCCCATGGTAATGTTGAAACAGAAAATGCTTGCAAGATCTCAGAAACAAGATTTGTGACCTCTGAATGTCCACTGGTAAAATGGAACACGTATATCATATGAATTAAGGGATGAAAGATAAAATAGCCCAAAAGGGCTCCAAACACTGACCATTTAATTATAATCTTTTGCGCTTTCAATGTTTTCTTCCCCTAATCGCAAAATTTGAATCAATAATGGAAAATTCGACGCGCTTATTGAAGGCATACGGCCGTTCGGCGACTTTTCCATCGGGTGTTGTGACAGGATCTGAAAAAGGGCTATTTTGCTTTAATCTTCACTTCCCGTACACAGCGGAAACCTACTTCTTTAAAACCTTCCCAGGGATAGCGCTGGGCGGTGGATGGTAGAACCACAAAATGCGCACCTCTGATTTTGTCTCTCGATGTGGCCTGAGAAAGCGTACGTCCCCATTCCTTAATATTTTTATTCATCCCCCTGATTCCATATTTATTGGGCTTGTAATTTATTACTGAAGTTATTTTTGTTCCAGGAGATTCAGGTATGGAGACATCACCCGCTATTTGGGTATGCATCTTCCCATGCATTGACTCCATTTCAATGTCCTGCCGGGCGCCAGCGCCTTGATTGACAGATTCTTCTATCTGGACGTTTTCGTTTCCCAAAGCAAGCAACCATTCAGTGTAGTTGGGCAGGCGCCTGTTGTAGAAGCGAGCATATGATGATGCCCCGTAGGCAGTGACTCGAAGCACCGGAAAAGAGGCATATGCTATGTTTTTGACTTTAAATTCGCCCTCTTTAAAAACAATCGGCACATAATTTTCCCTTACTTCACCTAGTAGAAGCCAGATTTCCTTATCACCGCGGACTACACCTCTTTCCACACGAATCTTTGAAATATTGTGGTTTAAAAACTCTACGAACTGGTGATTGGTGACAAGGGTTTCATCCATGTAAAAGGGATTAACTTTGACCGATCGCTTTAACTGCGAGTTGGGACCCTCAGGCAAAGATACCACTCCGGCTGAAACGAAGTGCATGGAGGCACCGTCTTCTGCCAGAATCGACTGCTTGGGAATATCCGATACAGCGAGTTCTATGGTAGACGATTGCCTGCGACCTTTTTGGGTTGAATCTTCACTGATCGCCGGAACGGTTTCCAGAACCACTGGTGATTTTCCAGGGTTGCCGATTAAATGCCAGATGGTCATGGCTGCAACCGCGATAATAGCAATCATAACTCCCGACACAATCCACTTGGGTTTGTACAAAGCGGGAATTCGCCCTGGTTTTGCCGATGAATCAGCCTCTTTTTCATACTTTAATTCATGGATGGCATCCAGAAGCGCCCCGCGCAGTTGATCAACTGATTCTAGACGATCTTCTTTTTTCTCCGCGGTGGCATCCTGAATGATGCGGTCCATTTTTTGGAAAAAAGGAGAATCCGGATTTTGCAGGGATGCCGCCTTGAAAGGCAGGGTCCCTTCACCTATTTTTCCGTCGATGGCCTCAAAAAGGATCTTTCCCAGAGAATAGATATCAGCGCGCTGGTCTGCTTTTCTGAAATCAAAGAAGTGTTCCGGGGACATATAATGGGCCGTGCCTTTGACATCCATGGATTGAGTGACCGGCTTCAAGCGTGTGGAGCGGGCCAGGCCGAAGTCGGCTATCTTGGGAGTCATGCCATCCATCAGAATATTTTCGGGTTTTATGTCGCGATGCACTATATCAAGATCATGAATAGCCTTGACACCATCGAGCACCGGGAGGAAGTACTCTTCCAGCCATTCCTTAGTAAGATCCTGCTCAGGATAAAAACCTTCTTCCGACATGGTAAAACGCAGGGTGTCGCCCGGAATATACTCCATGGCAATAAATTCAACCGGGCATTCACCTGTCTCCCTTTGGATCACAGCAGAACCATAATCGAAGATTTGCAGCACGTTGGGATGACGCACCCGGGCCATGGCATGAACCTCCCGTTTGAATCGCTGGAAAGCAGTTTCGATCTCGTCCGGATCATCCTCGAAATCCTTTAGCAATTCCTCCGAGACCACCTTAATGGCCACATCTCGCTTTAGGTTCAACTGATGAGCCAGATAAATCTCACCCATTGCGCCCTTGCCGATAAGCTCAAGGATTACCCACTTATTGTTAAGCACACTTCCGGCTTCGAAAATATTGATCCGACAGTTTGACATGTTGGAGCGCATCCTAATAACTTACTAGGGTTGTACCTATAAACAATGAATTCTAAATGGTAGCAAAAGGGAAAAAATTAATTAAAATAGAAAACAGGCTCGATTTAAGACAGCAAAAGAATATACTGTATAGGCGGTTTAATGTTTTAATTCGCAATGTATAATTCCTTAGCACCAATACGAACCAGTGATCAAATACAAATTTTGTTCTTCTTTTAGACCTCATAGCAAAATGCGTGCCGTATGCTTTGAGCACCTCTGGATCGCAGCCTAATGATGTATCTCTGAAATGTTTGATCTGATGATGTCAACAAATCTTATGATCACATTTGATTTGCGTTTAACAGTTTAAACGTTAGGGAAATAGCCTATCAGCCGGATATTGCAAGCAAATCAACCTATCTCATGCAATATCTGCAAGTAATATCCATAGGTGCCAATTCCGATGGTTGTAGTTATGATTTGCTAAGGCTATTGGTTTGGGGAAACATCATTTTTCTTCATCAATAGCCGCTTCAACTTCAACAGGTGGATATCTTTTATGCAGTTGAGATTGATTAATGGAAAATAGTGCGAAAATTTTATGCACTTTGGAAAACATTCTGAATCTGTGCTTTTGACACTTCGGGTAGAATTAATTGGTATTTAATAGATTTAGTAGGTATTTCGGTTACTTATTTCGATGATAAGTGAGTTGGCTTTTACCTTGGCACGTTGCTTGCTGTTTCTTAGCAAAAGTAGTCAGGCAAGGAATTCCATAGATAGCAGAATTCAACAATTAAACGCTCATATTATACGAATGGCAACTAATAAAAACCTTACCCGCATACGCTATGATCGGATAGCATTTTTTTATAATCTCATGGATGCACCTTTAGAGCATCTGCGGTTTGCCTCATGGCGACCGATGATCCGGGATCGGATAAAGGGCCGCAAGGCTCTGGAAGTCGGCGTTGGAACCGGAAAGAACCTGGATTATTATCCTGATGAGGTAGAAATCACCGCTATTGATTTAAG
>JAFDDW010000384.1 GCA_019310665.1 Deltaproteobacteria bacterium | reverse complement strand
CAGCAGCAGATTTGACGCCTAATTGAATGTTTTTCACTCAAATAGGGTCGTATTTTATTAGCTATGCATCAAGGAACATCATGGATGTACATAGATATAAAGGCTCAGGATTACTTAAACCGCTGATTGCAGGGATATTTCTGTTTAGCCCATTGCTTTCAGAGGGTGTCCTTGCGGCATCCGAATCCGAACAGCTCATTGTGTTTACGCAGCCGGATGTTTCAGCGGTTGAAAAATCGTTTCGGAAAAACCACCTGCCGCAGATTCGAAAAATTGCACAGGCCATGGGTGTCAGCGTTCATGAGGTGGATGCCCGCAAAGGATCGCCCGGGCAGGTGGCGATAACGCCTTTGATCGTGTACCAGAACCATCGCGGAAGATCCATCTACCAGGGACGCCCCACAACCACCAATCGGGTGCGTAATTTTATCCGCACCTCCCGTTTTATCCCCCAGGGCAAAGAACTCAACCGGCGTGAAGACATTCCAATCCTGCAGGAGGGTCGTTCCAAAATATGGGCGCCCCTGAAGGTCGCGGCGGTCACCGGAACACGACCGGACAATTATGACAATGACGCGTTTATTGCCGAAGCCCTTAAAAATATCGCCCAAGGATTTAAAAAGTTTCAAATACAGAAAGAAGCGGACCTGGGACGGGCGGACCGGGGGTTCTACATGGATTTTAATCCCTGGTTATCCGAAGGGGGCACCCTGTACCTGGCGGTGATCCTTTTTTCGCAGTTTGACTGTAAAAAACCGGTTTTCACAAAAAAAATCACAGCCCCGTGGAACCAAAGGGGCAAACTCTTCCGGGAAGCATCCGCCATTATGGAAAACGCGGTTGTCAGGATTGCCGCCAACCCGGAAAGCGGTGACAGTTTTGATCCGGTCAATAGCGACGTACCTCAAAAAAATTGGGAGACCATCGGTTTCCCCTTACCACCGGCGCCTGCCAAGACATCAGCAGGACCCGGTGTTTCGACCAAAATTCCGCAAGATTGGATCCTGGCTGAATCCGGCCCCGATGATCCGCCCATAATCCAGTTCCGCTTTCCGGCACCGCTGGACAACTATTCGGGAGAAGTCACTTCGGCGATGGGTGCATTTTCACTGGCTGAGAATCTGCTGGTTGACGGATCAACCGGGTCTATCCAAATTGACACGACGACTGCCATCACCATGGGCGAGCCCTCCCTGGATGAAGCCATCCGCGGTGCCATGCTGCTGTATGCCAAAAAGTTTCCCACTGCCCGCTTTGTCGTTGACACCGTCAGCAGTGATGGCCGGCCCATTGCATACGGCAGACTGACTCCGGCATTCGTAACCGGAACTTTTACATTAAAGGGAAAAAGCGTCCCTCTAAATATGAAATCGGAATTCGAACCGATAATCGCCCAGGATGGAAAACCACGTCTGCTGATCCGCGGCGCGTTCACAATCGATTTGCGCTATTTTAATATTGAAGGCGCAGACGGTCCGGCACCGGCCAACCACACGGTGTTGCTCGACCTTAATTTTATCCTGAAAGGAAATGGATAATTACTCCGCCCTGATTAAATAAGTAAAGGCCGGGGCAGATATTACACAGATGCATCTTTAGTTGTTAGAAACTCGGTTCAAACGGAACATATTTATGACAACCGGTATATCGAAACGCAAACAGCAAACCAGAATAGGCCTGATTCTGGGTGCCTTGATTATTGCATATATCTGCTACGCACTGATTCCGGAAAAATTTCAAGCTCTGGACTCACGGATCATCGACAAACTGTTTGTCCTGCGGACAAAAGCAAAACCGGTCCATCGGCGGATTGATGACCAGATCGTCCACATTGACGCTAATTTCTACATCAGCCGCTCGCAGCATGCCCGTATTCTTCGCAACCTGTCCGCCATGGGGGTATCTGCCCAACTGATCGATTTCATTTTTGCCGAAATGGTCAGCCAGGAGGAAGATCAACCGCTAATCCAGGCCACCCGGGAAACGGGTAACGTTTATTACGGCCTGACTTTTGAGTCTTTAAATAATCGCCCAGCCAAGAAAGAGGAGTTGACTGAAGCACAAGACGGCCAAAAAACGGTGGCTATAAATTGGCCGGTTGTCGTTGACAACAACCCGGACACCTTGTTCATCGGCACCAATCCTCAATTCACCTATCCGGCCCTGGCGGCCACCGCACAAGGGCTCGGCTTTCTTAATTTGACAGCCGATCCGGACGGCATCCTCCGTCGCCTGCCGCTCCTGGTGCGGTATCAAGGCGCTTACATACCCAGCCTTTCTTTGCAGGTGATGGGTGACTACCTGGGGATTGCGGCAGATAATATCATTGTCAAGCCGGGAAAATCCATCAGATTAAAGGGTGCCCGTAAGGACGAGCATTTTGCCGGAGGTGATATTGTCATACCCATTGATGAACACGGAAACATAATCCTCGCTAACAACGGTTTTGCGGATGGCCTTCGTCATTTCAGCTACAGTGAAATTTTCCAGGCCTCAGAAGATAGCGCCCGGCTTGAAAAACTTAAAACAGAACTGGCCGGCAAAATAGCAATTATCTCTGAAACTGTTGAAAAAAAGTATAAAATCAGGGCCAGCGCCACAGAAGAATTGCTTCCCTCCGGCGTTGTCCATGCGATGGTGTTACAGAATCTGCTCTCGGGATCATATCTTCAAGAACTGTCCGATTCTGCTCAGGTGGGAATTGAAATCGTTCTTCTTGTCAGTATCTTCTTTTTCTCGATGCGCTTTTCATCACCGACCTTATCCCTGGCAACAGGCACCCTTGCGGCCTTGTACATCGGTCTGGCCGTGATAACTTTCTTTTATGCCGGTATCATTCTCCAATTTGTCCGCCCCATTTTGCTGCTGCTTGGTGCCCTGACATTTCTGTTGATCGGATTGGGAATCGAAAAGGCCGTGTTGTTCGCCCGATCGGAACGCGCTCGAAAAATCGCCGAACGCGATCTGGAAATCGGTCGTGAAATCCAGGCCGGATTTTTCCCGACCATGCTGCCGCAAACCGATGGCTGGGAATTGGCCACCCATTTTCAAGCCGCACGTCATGTGGCCGGAGATTTTTACGATATTTTTACACTCGGCCAGGATAACAAGGTTGCTATTGTCATAGCGGATGTATGCGACAAAGGCGTGGGAGCCGCACTTTTTATGGCCCTGTTTCGCAGCTTTATCCGGGTTCTTTCCGGATCGGCCAACAGCAACGAACATTTAGACATCGCCGGCAGCGATACGAAGCCTGAAAAAATATTACAGCATACCATTCGCTCGATAAACAATTATATTTCGATCACCCACGAGCAGGCCGGTATGTTTGCAACGATCTTCTACGGGATTCTCGATCCGAAAAGGGCGGAACTCACTTACATCAACGGCGGCCACGAGCCGCCGATCATAAAGGGTCCCAAGGGAATTAAAGCATACCTCAGCCCCACCGGCCCTGCCGTCGGGCTGTACCCGGACCTGGATTTTAAGGTCCGAACCATAACCTTGGAACCGGACGACATGCTGCTGGCATACACCGACGGCGTCACAGATGCCCGCAATACGGCAGGAGACGCCTTCACAAAAAAACAGCTTCTTAAAATAGTGGAGAATTCATCCCGTACCGCGGAAGATCTGATTTTTAAAATCAAATCCCGGATCGACGAA
>JAFDDW010000383.1 GCA_019310665.1 Deltaproteobacteria bacterium | reverse complement strand
AAAAAAATTCTATTTATATCATTTAAATCATCGATAACAGGAGGTACTCATGGCAGATTTTTTTATTAATGTATTTTTGGATGATGAGAAACTCAAAAAGATAGAATCAGCAGAACTGGCCGATCAGGTTATTGAAATAGACGGCAAGAAGGCCCTTCAGGTGGGTATGACCAAAAAAGACAAAAAGAAACTAATAAAAGGCTTTGAAGAACTTACATTCGATGATTCCAATGCATGTGTGCTGCCGGAAGATGGAGAGAATACTCTGCTGGGAATTATTACGGACATGAAGTCTGTCGATGTTATGAAATTTGCCATCACCAAGCTTTATAATCCGCTTGCAGGCAGAGATGTGTTTGGAAGGGGCTCCGGCGGGCGCTAATATTACCTTGATATTAAAGGCTAAAACCGAGACCTTTGAAAAAGATTCCCTTTTATCTGATTTATGATTTTAGCAAATTTTCAGAAAGGATAAATTGAAAGGAGGGCATATGAAAAAGGGCTGTTACACAGCGATTGCGACACCGTATATCGATGGCAATGTCGACTATGACGGTTTGGATAAACTGGCGGAATTTCAAATCCAGAATGGAATCACCGGAATTGTGGCCGTCGGGACCACCGGTGAAAGTCCGGTTTTATCCTGGGATGAACACAACCGGGTAATCGAGGCCATTGCTAAAAAAACCAGGGACCGGTGCATCTGCATTGCCGGTACGGGCAGCAACAACACCGCCGAGTCGCTTGAAGCCACCAAACATGCGGCCGAAGTCGGCGCCGATGCGATTTTACTGGTGGATCCCTATTACAACGGACCGAGTTCCCTTGAAATTCGCAGGGAATATGTGGCACCGATCGCCGCTGCTTTTCCGAACCTTAAAATTATACCGTATATCATTCCCGGTCGAACCGGCGCCCAGATGCTGCCGCAGGACCTTGCCATCCTTTATAAAACATATCCGAATGTCAGTTCCGTTAAAGAAGCCACCACCGATGTGAGCAATATGAGACGGACCCGGGAATGCTGCGGAGATGATTTTATCATCCTGTCGGGCGATGACGGCATGACCTATGAAATGATGATCGACCCTGAAATTAAAGCCGCCGGTACGATTTCGGTAGCCTCCAATGTGGCCCCCAAGGCGCTCAGCGAAATGGTTCGGCTTCTTAATGAGGGCAATCAGTCGGAGGCCAAAACACTGATGCTGAAACTTCAGCCCCTTTTCAGCCTGGTCACCGTTTCCACAACTGAAAAAACCCCGTACGGTGATGCGCTCTGCAAGGCCAGGAACCCTACGGCTTACAAGGCCATGATGTCGATCTTAGGGATGCCGGCCGGTGGCTGCCGCCCGCCTCTGGGCCGACTGACCCAAAACGGCCTGAATGTCGTTCTCGAAGGTCTGCGGAAAGTTTATACGGACGCGCCTGAAATTTTGCAGCCGATAGAAGAATTTTTCAATGTCGACCTCGGGCAGCGGCTGGAAGATCCGAAATGCTGGGAAGAACTTTTTTACGAGGAATATTAAAACTAGTTTAGAATTATGTTCAAATAAAAAAGCCGGTTTACCTTAAACACCTGGTAAACCGGCTTTGTCATTATTCAATCATCATTCGTCAATATTCATTTGTTTTCATCCTGTTTGATTTCGAAATCGCCTTCTTTGAACAGCAGCCATTTGAGCCATCTCATCCCGAACTGCAGCAATTCGATTTCATCGGTTTTGATCTTTTCAACGGTAGCATCGTCAACTTGGTAGCGCTTCAAAAACGAACTCTCAAACACAAATTCTTTAAATTTGTCGATGTTGTAGCTGGCGAGAAAAAACATCTTCTTGGTCTGTTCAGTGAATTTCATGTTCGGGGGAAATGAGCGTTTTCTGACCAGCAGATCCGTCCATTCGGCATTGATCCGGTCGTGAATATCCACCCCCTGGTCCTCGCGCCATTTGGCGACTGTCCAGCTTGCATCCTCCTCGAAGCCGAGGCAGTGGGGCTCGTGGACAAAAAAATAAAACTCGCCCCCGTCCGCATCATCCTTATGGCTCAGTGAAGCGACCCCGAGGGGATAATAGCGGCAGGTAGTGGGCCGGTCGACATAAACCAGGCAACCGTCTTCCCGCACAAAAGGACAGGCTTTGCTGTCGCTATCCGATCCTTCAGCTTCTAATAATTTGAGTGTGATAACCGGCAGATCGGTTTTTTCTAAAATTTGCGGTTCGGTATAAATCGCTAAAAATTCCTCCGACGAAAGTTCCAGCCGGTTTTTCAGTTTGATGATGTCGTAAGGGGTCAGAATAATATTAATGTCCCGGCAGCACTGGGTAAAGCACTTGACACCTTTATGGCATTTGAATTTGAATTCACTGTTTTTGTCGAGTCTGACCGGCTCGACATTCGCCATTCCTTCAAGTTTATCCATGAGTTATTTCCTTCCTTATCCGCTTTTCGTTGAAATTTAGGTCTTGATTTATCGGCGCAATATACTATATCGGTAGAATAAAAGCGAATTATTTTCTGCACCAAAGGAGAACGCAATGGAACTATCGATCACACGCAGCAAGAATCTAAAATCAAAGCCGGACGATGCCAACCTTGGTTTCGGCACAATTTTTACCGATCATATGTTTAACATGGATTACTCTCTCGACGATGGATGGCAGGCACCGCGGATAGAACCTTACGGTTCAATTGAAATGGATCCGGCCACCATGTTTCTGCACTACGGGCAGGGGGTTTTCGAAGGACTCAAGGCCTACCGGACGGACTCCGGCCAGATTCAGCTGTTTCGGCCCCAGGAAAATCTCAAACGACTCAATCGCTCCTGCCGAAGGATTTGCATCCCCGAAATTGATGAGGATTTCGCCCTCGATGCCATGAAGCAGCTTATCGCACTGGAAAAAGACTGGGTCCCCGGTGCGCCCGAAACCTCGTTGTATATCCGCCCCACGATCATTGCCATGGATCCTTTTTTAGGTGTCCGGGCCTCCCATACCTATCGCTACTTTATTATTCTTTCGCCGGTGGGCGCTTACTATCCGGGAGGCTTCAACCCGATCAAAATTCTGGTAACTTCCGACTATGTGCGGGCGGTGCGCGGCGGCGTGGGAGAAGCCAAAACCCCGGGCAATTACGCGGCCAGCCTGCTGGCCGGCGAAAAGGCCCATGATGCCGGATACACCCAGGTGCTGTGGCTGGACGGGGTAGAGCAAAAATATCTGGAAGAAGTGGGGGCCATGAACATCTTTTTCGTGATCGATGATGAAATCATCACCCCGGAGCTAAACGGCAGCATTTTGCCGGGAATTACCCGCAAGTCGGTGATAGCGCTTGCCAAGCACTGGAACGAAAAAGTTACCGAACGTAAACTCAGCATCGACGAAGTGATCGACGCCCATGCCGCCGGAAGACTCAAAGAAGTTTTCGGCGCCGGCACGGCCGCCGTCATCTCCCCGGTGGGACAGATTAAATATGGCGATCAGGTTATTACCATAAACGACAACCAGACCGGCCCTGTCGCCCAAAAATACTACAACGCCATCACCGACATCCAATACGGCAAGGCGGAGGATCCCTTGGGGTGGGTGGAGGCGGTCACCTGATTTCGGATTCTTTCGATTTGGGATTCTTTCGATTTGGGATTTGAGATTGCGGATTTCGGATATTAATAAGG
>JAFDDW010000382.1 GCA_019310665.1 Deltaproteobacteria bacterium | reverse complement strand
CTGCAGGCTGAGCAGCTTCAATGGGTACATACAGATCGCCGATCATCGGATCGGAATATCCGGTCAGGGCCTTGTATTGGGCTTCCGCATAAGGGTGGTTGCTTGCTTTTCTGCCCGCAGGTGTTTTGAGATGAAGGGCAAAAATCTTAACACCTGTGGCCACGGCCATGTCAGCTATCTCGGCTTCGTTCATATCGGTGTAGGAAAAGGGATCGTCGTTGCGAATAGCGCCTGCGTCCGTAATAAGAAAGGCGAGTCGCGATAAATACGGTGACCAATTCAATTCTTCAAGAGCCATCTTAAGGCCAGCAAAGGCGTCTTCGTTGAAAGAATGTGTAGAAACCTTGGCTTCCTGTGTTTGGGCCAGGGCAAGTTCAAATTGTTCTCGCTCCTGTCCATCTCGTAAATCGGACAGCACCCTGGTAACATATTCAACCCCCGGTGTTTTCTTAGTGCTATTGCGGAAGGCAACCAATCCAAATGCCACCTTTTCAGATAAGCCCGCTTTTTCGATGGCGTCATAAATCTTGCGTACAGCCTCCCGGGTCCTATCAATGTATGGTTTCATGGAAATCGTGGTATCAATGACGAATACAATTGCTGTTTTTAATTCTAAATCTTCCGGGAATCGGCCTGAGCCGGGATCAATGGAAGCGACTTCCAGGAATTTAACGCCTTCAAAAAGCTCAAGCGCTTGAAAAATCGGCATGATGTAGAACTGCTCTCTCGAGACGGCTTCCTCTGGTGGTTCGACAGCCAATACCGAAAATTGAGCGGGCGGGGTTATGCTCCCCGATTGAATCGTAGCAAACTGGGATGCAAGTTGCGCTGCCTGTTTACTCGGAGATGGTGACCCGGCAACTTTCTGAAGCGATTTCAGATCTTTGAAAAATAAGGCCGGCTGACGGCCGGTTCTTTCTGTAAAAACCAGCGTCAATGCTTGATTCCAATCAGAAGTTTTCGATCCTTTAATCCATCCGATTGGCCCTTCGGTGCTCGAAATCCCGACTTCCAGCCATGGTCCACCGCCGACCGTGGCGCGTTGGTAAACGTAAAATACCGTAAAGCGCTTGACCCACTTTTCCAGAACTTTCGCGGAGTTTCCTGCCAACGCATACAGTTTAGTGCCTGGATGGGTGATGACCTTTTGATATAATGTGCGTTTACCGGGTATGAGCAACGGCTTGCTTTGCCGAGCCGCATAGATACCTCCCCCCATAAGCTCCATACAGATAAAAAAAACCCCCAATATTACAATGAACCCGACCCGGCTCATGGATTTTGTGTTTTTGGATTGCATGGCTTGTCCTCCGTTTTTATAAACCTATTGCCAAATAGTTAATAACTCACGTGCCTCACGAGACCCCTGCGCCGCCTTTTTTTGGACCCATTGCCGCAGACCTGAGAGGTGATTTTGCGCCCCCGACTGTCCTCCAGACAAAGCCACCTGGTACCACTCATATGCGATCGCGGGATCTTTGATAATCGTTCCGCTATCATCAGTAGAGGTAGGATCATAATACCACGCAACGATTAACGCTGCTTCTGCATGTCCGGCTTCAGCAGCATACTCCAGCAAAATAAACACCGCGTCGGCACGTTCCGGTTTTTGTGGCAATGATTTCGCAAGAGCCACGGCATCTTCCGGATCGATTCCTTTTCGCATCGCCTCTCGCACCTGTTCAAGCAAAGGGGCATCGGGTGAATAGGGCGGCGGAACAGGCTTGGACGCCTCTTCCTTGGGGGGCAAATTTGCCATCCGAGGCAATTTGGTTGGCTCAGCCGTTTCCTTGGCCGGAACTGCTTGTCTTGATACTCGCCAGGCGAAGTAACCGCCGGCAACCATAATAATGACGATAACACCGGTGATTAGAATCCACCACCGTATTCGCGGCTCTTGATCGTCAAAATTATATCCCACAAAAACTCTCCTTCAATAACCAGTTATTGCAGCGATAATTTTAGGATGCGTGCCCTATAATATGAGTTCAGTTGGTTTTTCGATCTATTTTATCCTGTTCCAGGGGAGCAGGTAATATTCGTATTTGTGAATTATTCCAAATCCATACAAGCGTATAGGAAGGTTTGTCGGAACCGTGATGGTGACTGCAACCTGTAGCTGAAGAATGTGAATTGAAATCACCTATTCATCGTTTACCTTGAAAAAATATAAAGAAATGAATTCGGTGTGTCAAATCAAATCGGAGGGTGGTTTGCCTGGATTAACTTCTGCAATCATTGCGTCTTTTTCGATTTTTAAACGTAAGGCATACGGATTCCATGATCTGCGCTACTTTACGCTGTTAATATTCCAAACTTTCTACGACTAATTTGGAAAAGAACTTTTTTTAAATTGTGATTTAATGAAACTGCTTCAGTTGTTCCTATCTCTTAGCTCAAAGAAAAATCTCATCTTATTTTAGGTTCGCTATTCAAATGCAAAAGAAAAGGGCCTGATTAAAAATGGCACACAACGTGCCCCCTGAAAAATTTGAAGACACTTAAAATCTGTTGGATGTGTTGAAGAAAGGTGCAAAATTCTGCGATGTTAGTTTAGCCGTTATCTAAAATTAAAAAATAATGAGGGTTGCTCATTACCTAATATGCAATTGCGTAAAATAAATCTATGAAAGGATTGTATACCAGCTATTGGGGCACGGGTTCAGCTATTTTTTTGGTGGTGTCATTCAGAACGATTTAACACGTTTTATATAAAGCGGTAGTTTAAACTGGTTTATCACAAAACCCCTCCATTGGATGCAATTTAATATGATTCTTAATTGAAACCCGCATACAAAATGCAGTAGGCATCTTTAACCTATTAGATTTAAACGCGAGTTTGGATATCAATATTATTTTAGAAAATAGTTTGGAAGTGCCGAAGATTTAAATCCGTTCTATAAAATAAAGTGTGTAAACGGCCTGCTTCGATGCCCTTGAGCATCATACTTTATTAAGTAACTCTATAGACTCTCTTTTGGTTTTACAGCGTATGCAAAGCGATGTGACCGGTCTGGCCTTCAGTCGTTCAATGGAGATCTCTTCGCCGCAATCCTCGCAGATACCATATTCTTCGCATTCTATGGCTTCCAGAGAATTCCTAATTTTTTTGATCAGCATGCTTTCTCGGTCCCGGATTCGCAGTGCCCAAGCCCTGTCCGATTCAGCAGAAACTCTATCCAGTGGGTCTGCTAAATTTTCACGCGAATCTAACAACCCTTCAACAGTATCATCGGCATGATCTAATAATTTTTCCATCCACTGGGTGAGAAGATGTCTAAAAAATTCTAAATCCTTATCTTCCATAATGGTACTTCCAATTTTTAATAAAAAAATGATTTGAACAGACTGTCTAAGCCTTCTTACGCATTTTTACGGGATACTGTGATTTTGCAAGGTTGTCGCCTCTCTAGTCGCTATTCTCGATAGTGAGAAACAAAAAAGTAATTAAGACCGGATTTTTCGGTGATCTACGATCTGATAGTAAAAATTGGACTGGTAGTAATTCAAAAGTAACAAAAGGGCACCCCTCTCTATTCGAAGAATGCCCTTTTTGCTCGGAAACGAAGGTTAAATCACAGTGACATTTGCAGCGGCAGGACCTTTTTGTCCTTGCTCTATGTCAAAGGAAACTTGGTCGCCTTCATTGAGGGATTTAAAACCGCTTGCGT
>JAFDDW010000381.1 GCA_019310665.1 Deltaproteobacteria bacterium | reverse complement strand
AGGTGTTCCATCTATTATATAAAAAAGTTTTGCCATGAATTGCAAAAATATTACAATTAAGGGCCTAAGAAGAAAGCAAATAGCGGTAAAAGAATAATGCCTAAAAGTCAGGCCTCGTAAAATCTATTTCTATATTTCCTGCAATCCTTTTAGTTCTCTGGTTTTACACTAAAATTGGACATTGGAACGGTCTGGGTTAGCGGGTTCAGGGTTCAGCGTTCAGGGTTAATCGATGCGCGATTCTTTTTCTATACCATTGATTTCATTTAGTTAAAAAAATGAGGCAATCAACCTTTGAACCCGATTATTTAATTAGAAACAGAGCGAAGCGATTCCACCCTTCGCCATTCGTCACTCGTCATTCGACATTCCTAGGGTTTGCCCCCCATTGCCCGGGGCTTTAAAATATGTGGGGTGATAAAAATGAGCAGTTCCTCCATTTGATCGGCGCGGCTCTTACGCTTGAACAGGTAGCCCAGGCCGGGAATGTCCTCCAGAAACGGTGTTCCGGTTTTACTGCGGCTCGAAGATTGTTTGCTCAATCCGCCGATAACGACGGTCTGCCCGTCATTCTGGATGACATTGGTTTCGGCGTTTTTGGTAATGATGGTGGGATTCCCAAGGACGGTCCTGGAAAAATCAGGCTCGTCCTTGTTCACTTTTATGTACATTTTGAGCGTGTCCCCGTCGATTACGTGGGGAGTGACTCTCAAGGCCAGCACCGCTTTTTTGTACTCCACCTTGACCTCACCGTCTTCCACCGATTGAAAGGGGACATCCTGACCGCTCTCAATTAATGCGGTCTGATTGTCCAGGGTTGTAATCGAGGGACTCGACAGAATGTGCAGTTTACCCTGATCCTGCAGCGCCGAAAGCTGTGCGCTCAGCAAGTATTCCCCTACCCGGGTGTAAATAAGACCCAGGGTCATCGGGTTAAACCCGCCCAGCCCCATGGCCGGCAGGTTGACGACCGAGCCCGAGGTGACATCTAAATCAGCTAAATCCGGGCTGACCGGCACGCCGTCTGCTAGCCCGCCCTGCTGCCCGGTTACAATGGCCCTTTTACTCCCACTTTTGCCGGCATAGACGCCGCCCCACTGGATGCCGAGTTCCCGGGCCACATCCTTGTTGGCCTCGACAATGATGGCTTCGATCAACACCTGGGGTGTGGGGCGGTCCAGTTTTTTGATGACTGCCAGAATCCGATCCATATCGGTTCTAATGGCCTGTATTATCAACGAATTTGTGTGCTCGTCCACCAGAATCGATCCGGTCTGTTTGCCGCTTCGGTCCAGTGTCACAAATTTCTCAAGATTTGATTTGAGCTTGTTGGCTTCCGTAAATTTGACGGCCACAATCCGGGTCAAGGGTGTTTGCGTAAGCATCAGGGCCCGTTCGCGAGTTTTACTTCTAAGGTCCGCATCCATGTCTTCGGCCGTCATGATGCGGATGATATCACCTTCCCAGGCGTAGCTCAGACCGTTGGTCCGCAGGATACTCGTAAACACCTGGTCCCAGGGCGCCTGGTGGATATTGATGTTGACTTTTCCGGTTACTCTTTCATTAAGGATGATATTCTGATCAGCCGCCCTGGCCAGTGCACGCAGCAGGACGGCGACATTGATGTCGTTCATTTTAAGGCTGATCTTGCGGGTGGGAAGCGGTTTTGGGGCTTCAGGTACTTGCTCTTCTTCCTCTTCCGGGGAAGCGATTTCAAATGGCTTTTCGTCTATCGGAGGCGGCGCGACCGGAGAAGTGCCCTTGGACTCTTCCGCCTTAACCCGCCACTGTTCATAGAACGGGTCCTGGACATCCTTTAAACCTTTTTTTTGAGCACACCCGCCCATCCAGGCAACCATCAGGAACAGACAAGAAATCCCCACAACAAATAGTTTAATCAGACGCTGATATTTTACCATATACCATTTATCCTATTCAGTTTCATCCATTGGAAGGATCATTAATTTCTTATTTTTACCCGGTGGCGATACCATCACTCGGTTGGGGAAAATACTGCGAATAATGAATCCACCCGACTCCAGACGGTCACCGGTTTCATATTCCATCCCGCTTATGATCGCCAGGCGCCTGTCACCCATCTGTAAAAAACCTGTGTACCGGACCCTGGCGTCCAGCACGGGAGCCGGGCCGGTGTCTACTTCCACTTTTTTAGGCTGGAGCTGAACGAAAGGATCCTGTTTCCATTCAGCTTGCGCTTTTTGTAAAATATAAGCCTGTTCTTTGGAAAGACCGCTTTTTGTTTTATCTGCAACCTTGGTAATAAAGGTGTTGAGCACTTCCAGTTGTCTGTCGCCGACGCTGCTGACGATTTTTGATTTCGGGGGTGTCGAAAAAAACAGAATATAAGCACCGTAGGACACCGACAGCACCATCAGAGCAACAATTATTTTTTCTCGGTTTGACATAAGTTCGCGTTACGGGTTACGGGTTTCGTGTTGCGTGTTACGGGTTGCGCGTTACGGGTTACGCGTTTCGTGTTGCGTGTTACGGGTTGCGCGTTACGGGTTACGCGTTTCGGGTATATACAGTTGATTGAGTTGATTAAGTTGATTGAGTTGATTACAGAGGGTCGGTTAGTCAAATAGGCTGAAATCCTTTAACCTAATCAACTATTTAACTTATCAACTATTCAACTAATCTTGGTTGCGGGTTTAAAATGACAGAATTTCTTTATTAAACCTCGCAACGCGCAACCCGCAACGCTATCTTTTTATTTCTGCGCCAGCCAAATGTTAAGCTTAAATTCCCTGGAGCCCTCAATGGCCCGTATTTGCATGTCTTCCATTATCTCCAACGAAGGTATTGTTCCCAGATCGACTAAAAAATCACGGAAACCCATAAAATCACCCGTCAAATTAATGCGCATTCGTAAATAGCCTCTTTTGCCAATCGCTGAAGTGACATCCGTATTCAAATCTTGAATTTTAAGACCGTGCCTGAATGCCATTTCCTGCAAATTCTCTGAAACTTTACTGATATCAGCTCGGTCCAGATAGACTTTTGGGGTTGACGGCAGTTCGGTTTGCTTTTTCTTCTTAGCCCGTTTTAAGAGGCTTTGAAAAACCGGTGCAAGTATTCGCTGCTCTTCAACCCGATCGCCGGTTCTCTTAATGTCTTTATCCAATTCGGCAGATGTTTTTTGGGTCGGTATGATGATCAAAAAGACAAAAACAAGTACCCCGGCACCACATATTAAAAAGTATATCAGGCTTTCGGTCGGAAAAATTGATAAAAGTTTTTTCATTAATTACTCCGCCCTGAAAAATAGCATATTCAGGGTGATACATATTTCTTTCAAAACTGAAAATTGTTTTATGGCCCTAAGTCCGGCGGATTAATTACTTAATGCTGCGCATTTAATTTTTATATTTTTGTCTTTTAATTCATTAATTCCAACATTCCATTATTCCAATCGCACGACCTTGAGGCTCTCGACAGGTTGTGAGCGAAGCGAACTAAGTTCCCTACTACTATAATAGTTTTAAACGAGCGGTGAATCTCAGCACATCTTTATCTTTGTAACGCTCGAAAGACTTTTTGCTGACTTTGGGTTGATCTAACATGGGCGAATTTTTAAGGTCCATCAAATAACCGGCCAGTGTCGATTCCAGGATCAGGCGGTCGCCCTCCACAATACCGTCCAAAACCAAGGTT
>JAFDDW010000380.1 GCA_019310665.1 Deltaproteobacteria bacterium | reverse complement strand
GGTTGCAGCCGCACAAGGTGAAAGAAATGTTGTTTTGGGCATCGGAAGACATCAACTATCGCTCCGATATCACCGCTACATTTGATCTTAAAGTCGAGGCCCTGCGCTGTCACCAGAGCCAGATGCAAGAACTCAAGGTTCCCCACCCGGAAGGCTGGCTCAGGCAGCGGTGCAAAGATATCGCCAAAGATGATAATTTTGAATTAGGAGAAGCCTTTCACCGAGTGGAGATAATTTGGTAGAGAGCGCTAAATATAGTGCTCTTAGTTCTTACGCTTTTTGTTTATTCTTTAAAATTATAAATAAAATCTATTTGATTCCGGCCCTTATGATGACAGCCAAACCACATCCCCACAGAGATCCGGATCATGCGGCTTAGAGGAAAACGCCTCAAACTCATGCTTTTCCTTTTTTAATACCGTAGCATCTCCATGGCCGGGATACACTTGGGTTTCATCCGGTAATGTAAAAATCTTGTTCCTCAACGATTCGACAATTTTTTTAAAGTCGTCTGGTGACCATGTTTTCCCCGGCCCCCCGGGAAAGATAGTGTCGCCGGATATTAAATAGCTACCTGTCAGAAAACACAGACTGCCCGGTGTATGACCCGGCGTATGCAGTACTTTGAGTTGAATTTCTCCGAATGAAATCGTATCGCCGTCGTTTAAAAATTGTTCCGGCTTTACCGGTAAGCCACCGGCATCGTCTTCGTGAGCAGCGAGCGGAACATTTAAAGCTGATTTCAAAGCAGCCAGCGCGTCGACATGATCCATGTGATTGTGGGTCATAAGGATATATTTCGGATGGGTTCCTTCAAGCCGTTTTAAAACTTTTTCGGCATCCCCGGGAGCATCCACGATTACGCTGGCGCCGGTTTTTTGGCAGATCAAAAGATAGGAATTGGTGCCGAAAGGCCCCAGATTAAGTCTCTCAATTTGGATGCTGTCATCTTTAACGATTACTGACATTTGACTCTCCTATGAAGTAAATCGAAAAACTATTGCTTTTGCCTAAATAATATAACGCCTAATTAGAAACACGCAACTCGCATCCCGAAACCCGTAACGCACATCTCAGAATTTGACCCCTTGCCCCTGGCTTTCAGTCGCCTGGCTAAAGATTTGGAGCCGTTTGTTTATTCTAAAAAGGAAGTGGACCGGGTACTCATGTTCCCGGATTTTATTCAGTAATCAATTTGAGACCGCTTTGCCTGGCGATGAACGACCCCGCTGCAGGCAACGGGGTATCAATCGGAATATTTATAATCGCCCCAAGGGGCGGGGAATTAAACCTTTGTCCGCCTCGGGCGGATTAAATCGTTTATTGATTGATTCGTTAAATAGGTCTTTAGTCAAAAATAGGTTGTTTTTTATCTCTATTTACAATAAAATCATCCATGATAATATCATTTTTAATGATTTAAGCACCCATTAAAAAATCAGGAAGAGCTATGTATCGATTTGCCCTTGAATATTTAACGGCCTGGAAATCAAAGCCAAACCGCAAGCCCTTGCTCATCCGAGGAGCCAGACAGGTAGGCAAGACATACCTGGTCCGATTTTTTGCCGAGGAATATTTTGATCAAATGCTGGAAATCAATTTAGAACGCAATCCTGAAATCGCATCGCTATTTACCGCCAAAGATCCGCGCAAAATTGTTCAGCTGCTTGAATTGCAATACAATATCACCATACGGCCGGGTGTTACGCTTCTGTTTCTCGATGAAATTCAGGCAGTACCGGAGTTATTTGCCTCACTTCGGTATTTTTATGAAGAATTGCCGGAACTGCATGTCATCGCCGCCGGCTCTCTGGTGGAATTTGCCCTTGAAGAGCCGTCTTTTTCTATGCCGGTTGGTCGTATCGAGTACCTGCACCTTGGACCTATGCAGCTGGAAGAGTTTCTGCTTGCAGCCGGCAAGGACAAGCTGGTAACATTTTTGAATGAATATTCCTCAGGCGACAGCATACCTGAGCCGCTTCACAACCTGCTTATGGATCAGCTCCGAACCTTTCTGGTTACCGGCGGCATGCCCGAAGCCGTTGCCGTATACCTCAACAGCCATTCATGGCAGGATTGCGAATCGACAAAACATTCGCTTATTGCAACCTTTCAGGATGATTTCAACAAATACGGGAAAAGAGTCAAGCACCAGCGCCTCCAGCGCCTGTTCAAGAAAATCCCGCTTCTTGTAGGCTCAAAGTTCAAATATGTTAACGTGGATCGTAATGAGCGATCGGCTGATCTGGCAAAGGCATTGAATCTTCTGTTTCGTGCCCGGGTCGCATCACCGGTCTATCATTCATCATGCAGCGGCATCCCTCTCGGGGCTGCGATGAATACCAAAAAATTTAAGGTTCTTTTTCTCGATGTAGGCCTGATGTCAACGGCAACCGGCCTGAATCTGCTCGACTTTGAAAAGGCCGAGGACGTTATGAGAGTGAATGCCGGGGCCATTTGCGAGGAATTCATTGGACAGCATCTGCTATTTTCCCAGCAGCCCTATTGTGAACCCGAGGTGTGCTATTGGCTTCGCGAAAAGAAAAATTCTTCGGCTGAAGTTGACTATGTGATTTCCGAAGGTGCCCTTATTGTACCTATTGAGGTCAAAGCAGGCAAAAGTGGAACCCTCAAATCGCTTCACTTGTTCTTGCGTGAAAAACACCGCTCATTTGGCGTTCGGTTCAATAGTCACACTCCGTCCGTGCTCGAGTCACAGACGGCTCTGCCCGGCGGTCCCAATATACCCTATCGCCTGCTGTCGCTTCCCCTTTACATGGCGGGTCAGGTACGCCGGCTCATTCGCCAGGACACAGACCTCGTTCGTTAGTGCCCATTGATTTCAGATTTTCTTTAGCCACGGACCCACACAGACACACACAGACAAAGTCATCCCGCTGCGCGGGTTAAAGCAAACTAATTCAAAAAGCTTTCCGCGGCAAATTATATATTCCCCGTTAAGTAACTTTGGAAATCTACTGTCGAAAAAAGTAATATATAGACGCCCGATGGGCCGCGACTTTTTTGATGTTGTTTTCCTGTTGGGAAAATCCGGGGTGAATTTTGATTATCTGGATTGGTTGATTCGTTAAATTATAATACCTCCCTCCCTCATGCTTTCTCGAAATACGCATATGTCAAGAATGAAGACGCGACCCCTCTGTTTTCCTTTATAGAATTTTCGGGCTGTCATTGGTTTGGATGGATTTTGGCGGGCTAATTTGCCAAGGCAACCAACCTTATTACACAAAAATAGTCAGGACCATTTTAACCTGCATTATTAATATCAGCTCATCGTAAAAATAATTGTTTCTCATTCTCCAATAATTTTTACCAGCACCCGTTTCCGACGGCGTCCGTCAAATTCACCGTAAAATATCTGTTCCCAGGTGCCGAAATCAAGCTTGCCGTCGGTGATGGCCACCACGACTTCGCGTCCCATGACCTGGCGTTTCATGTGGGCGTCGGCATTGTCTTCGCCGACGTTGTGGCGGTATCCGGACACCGGTTCATGGGGTGCAATCTTTTCCAGCCAGACCTCGTAATCGTGGTGTAGGCCGGACTCATCGTCGTTGATAAAGACCGAGGCCGTAATGTGCATCGCGTTTACTATGCAGATTTAGACTAGCTTTTTTAGACGCCGCCTTTAGCCGTCCTACTTCCTCAATGAATGTTC
>JAFDDW010000379.1 GCA_019310665.1 Deltaproteobacteria bacterium | reverse complement strand
GGGCTATCTATAAGAATTTTTCAGGGCAAGACGGTTACCGGGTCAAGGAAATCGAAAAAATTACCAATCATGATGTCAAAGCGGTGGAGTATTTTTTAAAAGAAAAATTCGATGAATTGGATATAGAGGCTTTTAAAGAATTTATCCATTTCGGGTTGACTTCCCAGGACATTAACAATACCGCTTTGCCCCTTTCGTTGAAGCAGGCCTGTGAGGACGTCTTAACCCCCCTTGTCAATGACGTCATTGAGCTGCTTCGGTCCAAAGCCGGCCAATGGAAAGATGTTGCCCTGCTGGCGCGCACCCATGGTCAGCCGGCATCTCCCACCAATTTGGGTAAGGAAATATATGTGTTCGTTGAACGCTTAATCGTTCAAACCGAAATGCTGAATACGGTTCCTTATTCGGCCAAATTCGGGGGAGCTACCGGTAATTTTAATGCTCACCACGTGGCCTACCCGGATGTTGACTGGCGCACCTTTGCCGATCATCTTGTCAACCGGGTGCTCGGCCTGTCACGCTCAAAGGTGACGACCCAGATCGAACACTATGACAATCTGGCGGCCTTTTGCGATAACCTGAAGCGGATTAATACCATCCTGATCGATCTGGATCGTGATATATGGTCATACATCTCAATGGACTACTTCAAGCAGAAAATAAAACCAGGCGAGGTGGGCTCCTCTACCATGCCCCACAAAGTGAACCCGATCGATTTTGAAAACTCAGAGGGTAACCTGGGTGTCGCCAACGCCATCTTTGAGCATCTGGCAGTCAAACTGCCGATTTCGAGACTGCAGCGGGACCTTACCGATTCTACCGTAACGCGTAACATCGGGGTGGCCGTGGCCCATACCGTCATCGGCTTGAAGTCACTGGTCAGAGGGCTGAACAAACTGATTTTGAATGCGGATGTTATCCGGGCCGACCTGCAAAAAAACTGGGCCGTGGTGGCCGAGGCCATCCAGACCATTTTGCGCCGTGAAAACTATCCGGAGCCATACGAAGCCCTGAAAGGTTTAACCCGGACCCATGCCCGCCTGGATCAAAAAATAATTGCTGAATTTATCGAATTCCTGGATGTGTCCCGGGACGTAAAAGATGAGTTGCTGAAAATATCACCTGAAAACTATACCGGCATTTGTGAGTTTGATTGAATTTGGAAGGTAGGTATAGACTTCTATATTCCAGGATAATAGCTTGAAAGGAGATCATTATAACGATGGAAAACTTTACCGTACTGATTGAATCCAGACCGTTTTGTGCCTTTGACATGGCCCCCATGGAGCAGTTAAAGGATTCGGGGATGAACCTTATTGATATGCGCGGCTCCGGTGTAGAAGATCCCAAATTCGTGGCGGCCTTGAAGCAGGCGGACGCCATACTCTGCGGCAATGACCTGGTGGTAAACGATGAGGTACTGGACATGGCGCCGGGGGTAAAGGCCATCGCCAAAATGGGTGCCGGGCTGGATACCGTGGATATCGACGCCGCCACCCGTCATGATGCCATCGTATTCCACACCCCGGGTGCCAACAACCAGGCCGTAGCCGACCACACCTTTGCCCTGATGTTGAATGTGGCGCGAAAAATTATCTATTGTGACCAGAGCCTGCGGGAAAAACGCTGGGAGCACACCAAAATAATGGGGCTTGAAATCTGGCAGAAAACCCTCGGGTTAATCGGCCTGGGTGCTATTGGCCGCTGTGTGGCTTTACGGGCTAAAGGGTTTCAAATGAAGGTTGTGGCCTATGACCCGTTTTGGCCGGAGGCGTTTGCCACCGAGCAGGGTATCGAGAAGGTGGAGATCGAGGAGTTGCTCAGGGTTTCCGATATCATCAGCATTCACGTACCGCTGATTCCCGCAACCAAATGGATGATTAATGCCAAAACCTTGGGCCGCATGAAGCCGTCAGCGATTATGATCAACGCTGCCCGCGGCGGCATTGTCAATGAAGCGGATCTTTACGATGCTTTAAAAAATAACGTTATCGCTGGTGCCGGCCTTGATGTATTTGAAAATGAACCCCCGAGTGACTCGCCGTTGCTGGAACTCGACAACGTCGTGTTAACCCCCCATACCGCCGCTTTCACTTTTGAGGGCATGAACAACATGAGTGTGGGGGTGGTGGAGCAGCTGATCGAGTATTATCAGGGGGGTAAGCCGGCCCATATCGTGAATCCGGAGGTGTTTGACAGACAGACTACCTAATTGAGTTTTTCCATCCCAATTTGTTTGTTGCTTAAAACTTTTCCTCAGCACCTACCAGCAGTGCCGTAGAGACTCTGTTAACCAGCGCCCAGATCGCATCGGCGGCCAGAACATTTTCAATGGACCGGTCTAAAAGAACCGTTACCTGGGGTTCGAATTCTTCGTCGCCCTTCCAGAGCAGATAGTACAGGGGAACCCTTGGAAAAGGCAGCAATCTGTAAGCGGTGTCAGCCATTTCCCGGGGTCCACCTTCCAGATATTTTGCGACCTGGTTGAAACCATTTAGATCTGTGCCATAGCGTCTGACGAGCGGTTCTGTTTTAAGCGCATGGGGTCCCTGGAAAAAATGGGCCTCTTTCAGATCTTTTACACCGACAATATCTTTATCCATGGGATAAAGCCCGGTTACATTTATCAGGTACAAAACGGTTACCAGCTCAAGAAGCGGGTCGTCTGTTTTTGACCACCGATCACCTTCCAATCGCTTCAGACATCGATCATTCAGGTCAACCATTATATCTTCATTTAAAAAATGAAACCTCAGGTGTCCGGATGAGTCGTTTTCAAAAAGGGTGAAGTTGCAGAGGGTGTCGATATTTCTTTTCAACAATTCATTCCAGTAGGCGGCATCCACCGTGATCCGGGATCCGTCCGGGGCCAAAGCCGGTGGTTTTTCTTTCAAACGTCGTTGTTGCATGTCTAAAAATCCTTGGCTGAAAGGGTAGGGGCCTGCACGAAAGTTGTCACAGGGATATTGATTGCAATCGCGCATGCAATATTCTATTTGATTCAATTTGGCACAGGCCAAAATGGAGCAGGTGCTTCCCAGCAACCGCTGCTGGGCGGCTAGTTTTTTCTCAGCTTCCAAACTTGTCCCCGGCCCGCAGCTCGAACAGGTCCCCAGCAAGTTTAGCTTGCATACATCACAGTTGATACCACAGGCACCGGTGGGCATGGAATCACCTAATTTTAGATTTAGAAACGTTCAGTAGGTCTCAATGTTTATTGGTTTTGCATATGGATTTAAATTACAAATCCCAAGCACCAAATAACAAATAAATCACAAATTTCAATATTCAATGACCAAAACTGCTTTGGGGTCGGTTTGGGCAATTTATTCTTCGAAGAGCATCACTGCCAAGGTAAATTAAGATGCTCTTTTTTATTTTATCATATTTCAGTTTGGGATTTCGAATTTAGGTCATTGGAATTTGTTTGTAATTTGTGATTTGTTATTTGGAATTTGTCCTAAATTAGTACTATTTTTAAATTTTCTGGCAGTTTTGACAAATATGTGTACTCCTTTGTCCAACGATGATCCTTTCGATGTTTGTTTTACAGCGCGGGCAGGGAAGGTCTGTGCGGCGAAAAACCTTCAATTGATCTTTGTTGCGACCGCGGCGGCTGGCCACCGAATAAAAATTGGCTGCACCAGTGCCCAGCGAAGTGCCCAGATTTTTCAGAC
>JAFDDW010000378.1 GCA_019310665.1 Deltaproteobacteria bacterium | reverse complement strand
TTGTGATTTGTTTGGTATCTGTTTTTTGTTATTTGAAATTTCTTATTGCTGAAACCCGAACAATGACACCTGAAACCTTCATTTTCTGGCAACATTTTGTCAGAAAAAAACCTTAAGGGCCTAACAGCTCTCCCTTATGCCTTTTTCATTGAACAAGTGTGCCGCGTCAGGAGACCAACTGACCGCAACCTGATCACCCGGTGCGATTTTGGCCCGCCCATTTATTTTAGCAAACAGGGTCTGCTCCCCATATACAAGGCGGATAATCGTTTCGGAACCCAGGAAATCAATCGCACCTACCTTGGTCGTCAAGCCGCATTCGCTTAATTTGATTGCTTCGGGTCTGACACCGATGGACCAGCCCCGGTTCCGTTCCGGAACCTGAATTTGGCCGCCTGCAGCAGATAAGGCCGCCCGGTCTTTAACCAGATCAAGCCGTATGAGATTCATCGGAGGAGATCCGATAAAATTGGCCGCAAATGCGGTTGCGGGGTGTTCATAAAGCTCGTAAGGGGCCGCGATCTGTTCGATGCGCCCGTTTTTCAACAACACAACCTGATCGGCCATAGTCATGGCTTCGATCTGATCATGGGTTACATAAAGCATGGTCAGGCCGAGTTTTTGTTGCAGGGCGCGAATCTCGTCGCGCATTTCGTTCCGCAGTTTGGCATCCAGATTCGATAGTGGTTCGTCCATTAGGCAAACCGGCTGCTGGGATACGATGGACCTGGCCAACGCCACCCTTTGCCGTTGTCCGCCTGAGAGATTGGCTGGCTTGCGAAGTAGCAACTCTTCGAGTCCTACCATTTGGGCCACCTCGCTCAAGCGTTTTCGTCTTTCGGTCGAAGAAACGCCTCGAACTTTAAGGCCAAAGAGGATATTCTCGCGAACATTCAAATGCGGGAACAGAGCGTAAGACTGGAAGACCATCGAAACACCCCGCTTGGCCGCATCCATGTAAGTGATGTCTTGCCCGCCAATTGTAACTTGTCCGGTTGTCACTTCCTCCAATCCGGCTATCATACGGAGAATAGTAGATTTGCCGCAGCCGGAGGGACCCAGCAAAACCGTCAGGCTTCCTTTAGCAACCTGGAAGGAAACACCATCAACAGCTCGAACCTTGCCCCACTCTTTGACAAGGTTATGAGTTTCGATACTGCTCATATAACATCATCTCCTCCGCAAACCCACCAATTCGGCAACAGATTGTTTTGTGTTTTAGATTAGTGACATTGGTCCCGGGAGGATTTCGATCACAGAACACTTCCGTCGCCTCGCCAATTTACCCACCCCGGATATGTGGGATTGATCGTAACCTGAAAATAGGAAGTGTGAATGGTGAATTTTTTCTATACTGAATTTGAAAATCAAAGTAAATGGAAATATTTTTCAGCGGTACGAAAGATGGATAACAGATCACGTGTTACATTTTTAACAGCATATTGGCAACATCAAAATAAATATGCCTGAATATAAGAACTGGAAAAATGGAATGATGGAATATTGGGACCATTCTGATCCCGCTTTTTGACACGATGTGTAGATTTGATCCTGGAAGCGTTCGATCACTGAGACGTTCGCACCAACGTGGCGGCAATTGACAAATGCTCCCGGAGAAATTATAATTACAGCAGTCGTTTGAGTCGCTATTAGACCACATCCCTGTGGCCTGTAAACCTCAACGTTGCATACGAATACAGCTTCGCCCTTGACGCCTTGGCTCTTAAGCCCTCCGACTTTTGCAACATTAAGGTAAAGGCAGCCGGGGATTTTTTTTAGGGGCGGATTATTTGATCAAAATCTTTTCATGTGGCTTACCCAGGCGGGCGGCAACAAATAACACTATATTTCTAACAAATTGTAGAAATTCCGAGATGTTAAATTAATGGACAATTATACTCAAAAAGAAATCAGCCGCAGACGGACCTTCGGAATCATCAGTCATCCGGATGCCGGCAAGACCACATTGACGGAAAAGCTGCTCCTTTTCGGCGGAGCCATCCAGCAGGCCGGGGCGGTCAAGGCCAAGAATGCCGCCCGCCATGCGACCAGTGACTGGATGGCGATTGAAAAGGAAAGAGGGATTTCAGTGACGACTTCGGTGATGAAATTCAATTACCGGGGGTTTGAGATTAATCTTCTCGACACGCCGGGTCACCAGGACTTCTCCGAAGACACCTACCGGGTATTGACCGCCGTCGACAGCACCCTGATGGTGATCGACAATGCCAAGGGGGTCGAAGCCCAGACCGAGAAGCTCATGGAGGTCTGCCGGATGCGCAACACCCCCATCATTACCTTCATCAACAAGCTCGACCGTGAGGGTTTGGCCCCGCTGGATATCCTGGAAGACATCGAGGACAAGCTGCAGATCGAATGTATACCGCTTTCCTGGCCGATCGGGATGGGCAAACGCTTTAAAGGGGTTTACAACCTCTTTCACCAACAGCTGCATCTGTTCAGTCCCGGCAGCGATACCCGCGGACCGGACGGGGTCGTGATTAATGACTTGTCAGATCCGATCCTGGATGAATTGCTGGGCAGCCAGGCTGAAGAGCTGCGGGCAGACATCGAACTGATCGAGGGCGCGGTAAACCCCTTTGAGATGAAGCACTTCTTAAAAGGAGGCCAGACGCCGGTTTTTTTCGGCAGTGCCATCAATAATTTCGGTGTTAAAGAGATGCTGGATGCATTTGTAGAAATGGCGCCCCACCCGGGTTCGCGCGCGGCCGTCTCCCGTGAAGTGTCGCCCTACGAAAAATCCTTTTCGGGGTTTGCGTTTAAAATCCAGGCCAACATGAACCCGGCCCATCGTGACCGGATCGCGTTTGTCAGGATCTGCTCCGGCAAATTCAGGCGGGGGATGAAGGTGGTTCACCACCGGATCGGAAAAAAAATCGCCCTGGCCAATGCGATCATCTTCATGGCCCAGGGCAGGGACACTGTGGCGGAGGCCTTTCCCGGAGACATTATCGGCATCCCCAACCACGGAACCATCAAGATCGGTGACACGTTCAGCGAGAAGGAACTTTTGAAATTTACCGGCATACCGAACTTTGCCCCGGAGCATTTCAGGCGCGTTCTCCTGAAAGATCCGTTTAAGGCCAAGCACCTTCAGAAGGGCCTGACCCAGCTTGCGGAAGAGGGCGCGGTCCAGGTTTTCAGGCCGATTACGGGAAGTGACTATATCCTGGGGGCGGTCGGTGTCCTCCAGTTTGACGTCACCATGGCCCGGCTCATGGCCGAATATGGCGTGGATGCGATCTATGAACCGGTGGACTTTGCGGTGGCACGCTGGATCGAGTGTGATGACCGCAAAAAGCTGGCCGAATTTGAGAAAAAGAATACGGCCAACCTGGCCAGAGATTCTCAAGGCTGCCTGTCCTTTCTGACAACCAGTGAATTCCAGCTCAATTACTGCATGGAAGAATGGCCGGAGGTGGCGTTCTACAAGACAAGGGATATTAATTAGTGCTGTGTCCCATAAATACATTTAGAAAGTCGAACAGCGTATTTAAAAATAGTAGCATCTTTGAATATAAAAAATTCCAAGCACCAAGCAACAAATAACAAACAATAACCAAATTCCAAGCTCCAATGACCCAAACAACTTTTGACCTGCGACGAACCTTCGACCCCTGCTCAGGCCGAGGGTGAGTTATTCTCGGTCTGAGCCCA
>JAFDDW010000377.1 GCA_019310665.1 Deltaproteobacteria bacterium | reverse complement strand
ATATATGGGGAGATCAAAGTGCTCATCAATCCGGAAATCGTTGAAACGAATGGGGCTTATGCGGGATATGAAAACTGCCTGTCTCTGCCGGACCATGACCGTAAGATTATCAACCGGCCCGGATTTATCAAAGTGAAATACAACGGGCTGGACAATACGGAAAAGGTACTGCCGGCAGCAAAAGGATATGCGGCCTTACTGGCCCACGAAATCGATCACCTCAACGGGATCCTTTATATCGATCATCAGCAAGATTCGGTTATACAAAGCAGCAGCTAGTGTGCTGTTCCATAAATTTGGGATTTAAACAACTTCAGTGTTACACGTCCAGTTCTTTTTTCAGCCAGGCTTTGACATCGGGCTCCAGTGCATATACACCTTTCAGTTCACAAACGTCCTTTTCGAATCGCTCCGGCAGCTCAAATCGCGCCAATTCCTCGGCGTCTTCGGAATTGCGTCGAATCAAATAAATCCAATAGGGCCTGCGCCAGCAATTGACCACAAAATAGGTGGAATAATCGTCCTTGGACCGGATGGTATATTTGCCGCTGCCCCAATCCGTATTACCCCACTCCAGATATAGCTTGACGGCTTCTGCGGGCCCCAAGTCCCAGTCGATCTCATCGATCAGATCATCCGCTTTTTTTAAATCTTCCAACGACAGCATTCATACCTCCTTTAATTACAAAATACATGGAAGTCGTTCCAAAAAATTCCTGCCTACCATGTGGTTCGCGCCGGATATCTTCGAATGGCCTCATCAGGCGTAAGGATGGTCATCCCGTGAACGAGCGCCTGGCATACAATCATCCGGTCAAATGGATCTTTATGATAATCGGGGAGCTTGGCCAGATGGAGCGCAGCGTCTTCTTGAAGTGAAAGACTTTCAATTTTATGCAATTCCCGCTGGGTCAGTATAAACTTTTCGGGTGCTTCCGGAAGAGGCAAACGTCCCAGGGTATATTTGACGACTATCTCCCAGCAGGATACGGAGCTGAGGAAAACATCGTTAGATGGGTCAACAAAAAGCTCACGTGCATTCGAAGATTGCCGGAGGGACTTCAAACATGCCTTTGGCCAGTCCTAACGGGCGTTTTGATTGGTGCTTTTGCGGAATCGAACGTATCTCGGCAATGGGAATATTGCGCTTGCAAAGAAGGATGGTCTCCCCTTTGGAAACAAGTTCCAGATACTTGGAAAGATGGGTTTTGGCTTCATGAATATTTAGTTTAATCATAGACCATTAACTAAACTATATAGTAAACTAAGTCAAGAATTTTTTATGCGATTATGCCCAAAGCCCAAGTTGCATACAAGGATAGGCTTTGGAGGTGATGAAACAAATTACGGCAACCCAACCACCTAATTAATTAAGCTCCGGATGATCACCCAAAAACCGATATAGCGTGGCTCTGCCCACTCCCAGCTGTTTGGCGGCTCTGGCTTTGTTGCCGCCGGTATGCACCAGGGCCGATCGTACGCTTTCGATGTCCAGTTTGCGCGACGGACCGCGGCGGATACAGGTATTTTCATTCTCGCGCAGCTCCAGCGGCAAATCTTCCGCCGCTAGAGTCTTGCCGCTGCATTTGACGAAAGCGAACTGAATCGCGTTTTGCAATTCGCGAACGTTACCCGGCCAACGGTAATCCAGCATTGAGGACATGGCCTGGGGGGAAACTTTCAGGGATTGCCGGTCGTATCGTTCACCGGCTTCGCGCAAAAAGCGATCGATCAGCAGGGGAATATCAATTTTTCGTTCGCGCAGCGGCGGTATGTGGATCGGTATTACATTGAGCCGGTAATAGAGGTCCTCACGGAACTTGCCTTGCCTGACAGCTTCCTTCAGCTTCTTGTTGGTGGCACTGATCACCCGCACATTGACCGAAGTCGTTTTCTCACCGCCAACCCTTTCAAATTTACCTTCCTGCAAAAAACGCAGCAGCTTGACCTGTATATTGTTGGAAAGCTCGGCAACTTCATCAAGGAAAAGGGTGCCGCCATCGGCCAGCTCAAAGCGGCCTTTTTTATCCCGCACAGCTCCTGAAAACGCTCCTTTGACATGCCCGAAAAGCTCGCTTTCGATCAGGCCTTCCGGCAGGGCACCGCAGTTAATCGGTACAAAGGGGGCGCCCGCTCGCGGGCTTTCATTATGAATGGCGTTGGCGACGAGCTCTTTGCCGGTTCCGGTTTCTCCGGATATGTGAACCGTGTAATCATACCCGGAAACATCGCGGATCTGCTGGAAAATATCCAGCATTTTGCTGTCCTGGCCGATGATGTTACCGAAACTTGTCATTTCCCCGACCTTCATCTTCAGGCTGAACAGATCGGTGACGTCCTTAAAAGATGACAGAACACCGATCAGTTGACCATCGCCATTTTTCATGCTGGTAACGGTCGCCTCAAGGCGCCGGTGCTCACCGGTTTTGGTGGTAATATTAATGGTATACTCGGATGTATCAGCCAAGTCAGGTTCGTCGACACAAAATGCACAGTGCTCACCGCAAAACGGGCTGCCAAACGCCTCGTGGCAATCTCGACTCAAAATTTCCTGACGGGTATAGCCGGTGATCCGTTCGGCTTCCTTGTTGAAAAAAAAGATGCGCCGGTTCATGTCATGGGCAATGATACCTTCTTTGAGATTGTCCAGAACCGTTTCCAAATTGTCCTGGTGGCACATTAAATTTTCAAGCGAAAAATCCGACATGATCGATCACATCAAGAACTGAATAACGATTTGAATTTTATAATATTTCGGATATGTAACTGTCTGATTTACAGGACGATTATTTTTAATACAATTAGTCTTCAAAGTCAACTTGGGCTACAACTCACACGGAATCCTGCGGTTCAATTTGATCCCCTTCAGGTCAATGGATACGTCATAGGCCAATATTTCAACACCCCCGCGGACAGCACGCCGCAACTCTTTGCCGTATTCAGGATCAATAGGGTCGGCCGGTTTGAAAACTTTGGCATCCATTCTTTGGATAAGATAAAACATGACGCCGCGGCAGCCGGAATCAACCAGTGCTTCAAGCTCGATAATATGCTTTAGGCCCCTGGCAGTTACCGCATCCGGAAATGATGCAACGCCGTTATTAACCAGGGTACAATTTTTGATTTCTCCATAACAGCGTTGCCCGTTATCGCTCGTTAGCAGCAGATCAAGGCGTGTGTGGTTGTTGATTTTAATTTCGCGTTTAACCGCTTCATAGCCGGCTAACTCAGGTACCAGCCCGGCTTTAACCGATTCAAAGACCAGCCGGTTCGGCACCAGGGTGTTAACCCCCACCAGGGAAGTCGGCATCTCAATGAGTTGCCAGGTATATTTCAGTTTTCGTTTGGGGTTGTCGTGAAAGGATAGATAAACCGGGCGGCCGGGTTCACTGCAGCCCTTCATGCTGCCGGTATTGGGGCAATGGGAGGTAACAACCGTACCGTCGTTCAATTTCACATCGGCCAAAAAGCGTTTATAGCGTTTAATCAGGGTCCCCTTGATTAGTTGTGGCCACTCCAGGCCATTAAATTTATTTCTATACTTTGGTTTTGCCATAACCAGAACCCGGAAAAATCGGAAAACACAAATTACAAATCCCAAATAGCAAACAAATTCCAATGACCAAAATTCCAAATTCAAAACCTGTATATGATCTCGAATTTAGAACGCTGAAAATAGGAATTAAAACGATAAACTTCCCCATAACTGAATTCCAGATTTTAGCTTAAATAATTCTTTTCGATGAAGTCAGCCAGTGGATCGATGTCCTCCAGACCGAAGACAGGGACTTCCATTACCATTTCGACATCGGTGGCAACGGCAATCAGATTGCGGTCATCCGCCAGGAGTACTTCCTGGTGCCGGGCTGCTCGTACGACTTCGATTTTGGGGTTTTCCGCTCCTTTGTATCCTTCCGTGATCACCAGATCCAGATCGTCAAAGAATTTTTGCAGGCTCTCCAGCGTACCCTCATGATCGTTTTTGACCATCGCGATTTTTCCCGGAGAGGCAATAATAACGGTTTCCGCTCCGGCATCTTTGTGACGCCAGCTGTCCTTGCCGGTTTTGTCAAAATCAAATATGTGATGGGAGTGTTTGATGGTCCCGATCCTGTATCCCCGGCCTTTGAGAACGGGAATCAATTTTTCGATGAGGGTGGTTTTGCCTGTCTGCGATCGACCGACTATACAAATGATGGGGGCCATAATTTGGTCTCGAAAATTCTATAACTTCGTGAAAATAAAAAGTATTAGGGGCGAAGCCGCTAACGTGAATCTTGCATTACCTATAATATAAACATTGTTATGCCAGGTCTTTGAGGACATGAAAAAAGCTTAAGGTCGGAAACTATGTTGCAAAACCTGTCTTGTCAAGCCAAATGAAATGATTATGATTACACAGCTTTGGCACAAACCCATTTCCCGCCGTTCAGACAGGTAACCCAATGGCCGCTTTACTGGAGGTAAAAAACCTTGTCAAAAAATATAAAACCGTTGTCGCAGTAAACGGTGCCAGTTTCAGCGTTGAGGCGGGGGTTTGTTTCGGCCTGCTGGGGCCGAACGGGGCCGGGAAAACGACAGCCATCGAAATCATAGAAGATGTTATCCCGCCCACCTCCGGTGAAATTATCTATAAAGGCCAACCTCGAACTGCTTCATTCAAAGATGAGGTCGGCATTCAGTTTCAAACGACTTCCCTGCTGTCGTTTTTGACGGTCCGCGAAACCCT
>JAFDDW010000376.1 GCA_019310665.1 Deltaproteobacteria bacterium | reverse complement strand
ATTGCGGATTGCCTCGATTTGGGATTTTCTCGATTTGGGATTTCGGATTTCGGATTTTAATAAGGAATAATGTCTTATTTTAAAACCTTGAGCCATACGCCTTCAAACTTCTACCTTCCACTCTATACTCTAATCCCTTTATAAATCTGAAAATAATCTTTTAATAAATCCGAAATCCTAAATCCGAAATCGAGAAAATCCCAAATCGAGGCAATCCGCAATCCGATATCCTAAATCCCCAATCGAGAAAATCCCAATCGAGAAATTTCCCAATCGAGAAACCTTTCTCCTATTTCACCACAAAATTTTTAAAAATTCGTAAAGCTATTTACAGAAATGCCGATAACTTAAATAAGCATTTTACCGATCGGAGCATTTATTGCAGGTAATTATCTCACAAAAATCATGGTTCCGGGTATGGTGCTTTACTGGTTGCTGCGGGTTTTCGTAATTCCTGAATTATCCGGTTAATCCGTGTGAAGTAAAAAAATTAAACAAGGGGAAAAATCATGATAATGCCAATCGCATTGGGAGCAGCGCTTTTCATCGCGCTTATTCTGAGCATCATTCTGTATTTTGTTGTTCTGATCAAAATGTTTAAAAACGAAGGGGCGCTAAAGGGAATCCTCGGGTTTTTCTTCGGTATTTACACCTTCATCTGGGGCTGGATGAAACACAAACAATTGGCCATGACCAAGCTCATGACCGTGTGGAGCCTTGCGACGTTGCTGCCGTTTATTTTAATCCCGATTTTGGGAGTCAGCAGCGTGCTTGAAATGCAAAAATACGCGAGCGCGTATACCGGCAACGGGAATATCAAATTTTCGAAACCGAATTCGGGCATCGATTTGAAAAAGAAAATGGCCGCCAATAAGGCCCGCAAGAAAACAGCTAAAAAAGCATCCAAAAAGAAACCGGCCAACAAAGCTGCCGATAAAGCAGTAGATAAAAATGTGGACTGGAGCCAGAAAGCTATGGCGTTGTGGAACAACGGCAAATTTAAAAATCCCAAAAAAGCGGTGGATTACTGGGATCGCGCCATCAGTCAAAAGCAAAATACTGTTCAAGCTTACAATAACCGGGGACTGGCCTATTCCGAATTAAAGCAGTACCAAAAAGCGATCAAAGACTACAGCCAGGCAATCAAGCTGGATCCCGATCATGTTGCCGCCTACAACAATCGGGGTAACTCTTATTACGAGTTGAATGAATATGAAATGGCACTGGCGGATTTCAATCAAAGCCTGCAGCGCAAGCCGGATTATGCCAAGGCACATCTAAACCGGGGACTGGCTCACTATCAATTGGATAAGACCGATAAAGCCTGCCGCGATTTCCAAAATGCCTGTGACCACGGAGATTGCGACGGCATCAAATGGGCCATGAAAAACGCGGTTTGTAAATAGAAGCTAACTAATACAATTTAAGGATTATGGCATTAAAATACCAGGTATCTGTCGCTGGTTTTTATAATTTCCGCATTCTTGGCCTGGGTGGCAAAATCCTTGAATCCAAATCCCGGCACATCACCCTCAAGCCCCAGGGCCCGAAAACTTTGATCGCACAAGGACATTTTGGCTTTGCCGACCAGTTTGCTGAAGTCCTCGGATTGGGTTAAAAGCACCCCCTGACCGGTGAAAAATATTTCAACCTCTTTACCCTTGTCGTAAGCCGCATCGGTCAGGTTTATAATATAATCCAAATGCTTATCCGAACTTACCAGAATTCCTAATTTTTCAGCCATAACGATTCTCCAATTGTCATTTGTTTTACCACCAGCAGACCACTTTATCGTGAGAAAATATGTCATCCACCAGACGTGCCCAGTCGATGTCGCCTGTATAGAGTTCAGCGGTTTTGGATTGGTCCCCGTTGGTAGTAGAGGCTACAATATCCTTTACTGTTTCGTCCGCTTCGGTACGCAAAATATGCAGTATTTTCATTATGTTTCACCCTCCTAAAAAGGAATAACCACGTCAGCCTGTCTCAGCATCTCCCCGATCTGTTCAACGGTTGCATATTGGAAACCGTATTTTTCTACATTGGTCTTATTGTTTGAGAACCGCTCACCTTCCATTTCATCGAGAAATCCCATGTTATCCTCATAGGCCTCGTCCATGTTGGCAATCTCATCGTTCAGGACAAACATCTGCACCTCGGTGTTGTAAAGCAACATGCCCAGGCTGGAACGCAATCCTTCGTACTGCTGCGCCGGATTTTTTATCAGGACAGCTACTTTGCTCATAACAAATACCCCCTTTAGATTGAGTCATCTGAATTCATTTTGACATATCCCGACCCGGCGCTTTAGTGCACCAGGGCATCGGCAACAATGGAGCTTAAAAATTCCACCTGCGTTCCCATTTTGTAATGGTCGTTTAAATCGCTCAGCTGGGTGTGACAGTTCTCACAGGCAGTTGCCAGAATGGTGGCACCGGTGTCTTTGACCTGATCGGCTTTAACCCTGGCCGATTTCATCCGAAAATCCAGGGTTTCCTCACCCAGGGCCACCAGCCCGCCGCCTCCGCCGCAGCACCAGTTGTATTTGGGTTCCGGTGACATTTCGCGAAAATCATCGGTCAGATGCTGCAGAATATAACGCGGCTCATCCATCACGCCGGCGTTTCTGGCGATCTGGCAAGGGTCGTGGTAGGTGATGGCACCGTTCAGTTTTGTTTTGTCCAGCTTGATGCGACCCTCACGCAAATACCGGGCATGCACTTCGGTAATGGAGACCACCTCAAAAGGCTGCTTGCCGGCAAGCTGTTTCATCACCCGATAGGCCGTTCCGCATTCACAGACACACACCTCCTTGACCTTTAAGCGCTTGGCCTCATTGACGATGCGATCCAGAATCAGCTTGGTCTTGGAAGGATCGCCCACAAAGGCCCCGAAATTAACCGCTTCAAAGAAACTCAGGGTCCAATCTTCACCAGCGGCGTTGAAAATTGCAGCCGCCGGGATGATGGAATGCGCACCGGCCAGAGCCACATAAAGCAGGTTGGCGCCTTCTTTGTCCACCGGGATGGGGGTGCCACCGGCTTCTATTTTCCATTTGGCAACAACATCTTCTTCGAGTCTCTTGATACCGCCCAGAAAGCCTTCTTTGAAGAGATCCAGTGATTTGCCCTTTTCAATGGAGGTATCTGCCAGCATTGACAAAATTTCCGGTTCGGCATGGGCGCCGATTAACAGCTGCTTGGCGATCGACATAAGCATCTGGGTGTCAATGCCGAAGGGGCAGTAAACCATGCAGCGCCGGCACCCGGTGCAGGAATAAGCCGCATCGAAAAGCTCTTCGACAGCCATTTCGGTCAACTCTTTGGCTTCTCCGACCGACGGCCAGAATTTTCCCCGACCCTTGAAATATTTTTTGTAAAGCCGGCGTACAATCTCACCCCGGTAGGCGGCTATGTATCTCACCTGTCCCATGGATGCGTACACGTGGCAGGCCTCGGTACAAACCCCGCAGCGGGTGCAGGTTTCCAGGTAAAATCGCATCGCCTCATTTAATTTGCCCTGGAAAAGATTGAGCAAATCATCTCGTGTTTTCTGGTCCATCTATTTAGTCCTTTTTAAGGCCCGTTACTTCATGATTCTGAGCCATCAGGGACGGTGGCAAATCTTTTTAGCCTGAAAGACCCGACACCTGAAACCTGCTCTCAACCGCGTCGGAGCTTATTCAT
>JAFDDW010000375.1 GCA_019310665.1 Deltaproteobacteria bacterium | reverse complement strand
CTTGAAACCAAGAAGAATGAATAATGAGGCCTAAGCTTTTTCCGAGACTAGGCTCGGAAAAAGTGGCCCCTGCGGGGCAGCAATGGCACGATTTTTAGCGAAACCCGCCCCGGCGGTACAACCGCCAGGTGAGCACCCCTGCGGCCAGCAGGGGATGACGTCTCAAACGCGGTTCCACATCCACTGCGACGCCCGAGTGCCGGTTTATTTTCCACAGGATATAATCCAGGCCCCCCTCAAAAGTGGTTGTCGCTTTGAGAAGCCTTAAAACGGAAAGCAGTTTTCCCTGCAATGATCGCAGACTCCAGGTAAGACGACTGACAAATCGCACGCCGCTGGAAATCTGGGCACGATAGTGGGTGGTATCGCTACCGCTTATAATCATAACCGGATAGGAAACCGCATCCATGGCGATACGGGTGACTTCTTCGTAATATTGCGGTGCTGCGTCAAAAAGGCGGGCACGCTTTTCCGGTCGCTCGGCTCTGAGCTCGGCCCGGTAAGAAAGTTCAAGCCCGCGGCGCCACAATTGCCGGGCGCTAAAGTCGGCGGAAACCCGTGGCAGGGCGCGACGGGTAAAGGTTAAAACGGACTGTGCCAGGCATTTTAACACCTCGGCCGTCACCTGGTCATTGCACGCGTACAGCAGGGCGGTTGGTTGAGAAAACCTTGCCCACAGATAGGAATGAAACCAGCGTCTGGAGGTCCCTTTTTGAAAATCGGCCAGTGATAGGACCGCATATTTGGTTCGTACGGTCTGTCCGCCAAACTCGCGTTCCAGGTAGAAAACATTGGGCGGCAGCAGGGCATTTAATAAGGCCGGCATACGATCCGGATAGGCCTCACGGTAGTTGTCCACCAGCAGATACAGGTCCACCAGCCCCTCCAGGTCGTCACCCGTTCGCAGGCAGGAGCCATAAAATAAGATCCCCCGGACGGCCTGGCCGTGTCGCGCCAGAATTTCATCAATCAGCGTCTGCACTGCCGGGGAAGCTGTCCGCAGGGCGTTGCGCCCAATGGTGTTGATTAAATCAGAAGGTATTTCCATTGCTAGAACCGCAAAAAGTTGGCCCTGGCACCCAATTTCACGACAGTATGCTCCTGTCGATTTTCCGGGGTGTAAAGTTGCCCGTCCAGGGTAAAGCCGCTGTCAAGATTTAGCTTTATTTCGTTGGCATTGTGGCTGAAATAACCGTTTTTCGGCGTGGTATAATGGCTTTTTCGGCCGCGCAGGATGAACGGCAGCGCCCGCAGCAGATGACGCGGCCGTGTGCGCAATGCCGTAAAGTGCAAGGGACCTTTTTCCGTGCCCCAATAGGGGTGCAACCCCAGAAACAGCCTTTCCAGGGTACTGATTAGAAGTACCAGACAATCCAATTGTTGCGCCGGATGATCATCCACCGCAATGGTAATCGGAACCCGGGATATAAAACCACTGCGCCCCAAAGATACCGCCCAGAGAAACCGTGCAATGGTTATTCCGGGGCCCAGCTCGCCTTTCAGCCCTTTGGAATTCACTTTGCGATGAAAGTATTGAATTCCCTGATATATGCCGGCGGTCCCGAAAAACATTCCATAGCGTGTATCGTGACCGGGCGCTTGCACCTGGAGTACCGGACGCGGGACAATTGAAGGATCGCCCCCTCCGGAATCGGCCCATTTGAAAATCTTTTCCAGGGCTTTTACAGGAGATCCTGAAAACCCCACATCCCTGGCTGTCATGCTGGTCGTACCCGACTGCAGCACAGCCAGCACCGGGAGGGTTTCAAATGGATGGTGATGAAAAAGAGCCGTCAGGACCGCCTGTACGGTGCCGTCACCGCCATTGACAACCACCAGTTCCACTTCCCGGCCAGCAAAGTCTATCAGGGCCGCTAAAACGTCCCGCGGTTTCCGGACCTCACAATGGGACGTTCGGGGGTACTGCGCGATCGTCCGGCGTATGGCCGCCAGACCGTTTTTATTGCCTCCGCTGTAGGGATTGATTAGTACGCCGATGTGCGGCTTGCGACCGGGTTTTATATCGTCTAGCGATATGGTTTCTATCATATTCTATGTAAGCCAGGCTAAAAGTATAATTATTGAAGGTTTACTAATCATTTCCAAGCGTAAACAGCCTGACTGCCAGTGGTTGGACTGGTTGGGCTGGATCGATATCCAGAAACCAGGACCGTAAGGGACCATCGGTCATGTGACTGTAAATAGCCATGACCAGACGGACGCAAAGGAATCCACTTGTCAGCACCGTCCAGATGGCCACCGCTGCCAATCCCCAATCCGGATGTCCCAGAAGGGCGCCGGCTGTCAAAAGAAGCATACAGGGGTTTCGCCGGGCGGTAATCAGCCTGAAATAGGAATCCACCGGCCGCCAGCAAAATATCCCGAATTTACCCAGCCCTGCCAGAAATACCCCCTCCACCAGCCGTCCGACGACGTAACCGACCGATATCAACCATAGGGTTGCACTGAGCGATATTGCGATGATATCCAGCTGGGAAACTCCCAATCCCAACCCCCAGAGGATATACCAGATCGGCGGATGTACCAGATCTATGATATGATCGAAATAGTGCCCAAACCGGCTGGAAGTGACCGTAACCCGTGCCAGTTTGCCGTCCACGGTATCCAGAAAAGTCATTACCCAGCCGGCCAGCAAACCCCAGCCATACCATCCGCGGACAAAAAACAGGCCGGCCATGACGACCAGGAGCAAACCGGCAACGGTCACATGATTGGGCTGCAGCCCCAGGCGCACACACCGGCCGACGACCCATCGGGCGGGACGCGGCCAGGCCCATTTGGTAACCAGATCGGTGACCCATTTATCCGACCAGGTAAAAAGCCTGCTCTCCAGGTCCCGCTGATTTTCAGCCGTTATAAGCAATACAAATGGCGGTTCGAACTTCAATAACCGCTGTTGAAAAGATATGGAAAGTGTTTCCAGGGTCTCGGCATTTACCTCCGGCAAAGATCCTGCCCCGACAGTTCCATCAAGAACATCAGCGGCCTGGCCTGCCAGATTCGAAGAAACCCTGGCAGCTGCAATCACCGGGGTCGGGTCATCCAGGACCTGCAGCAGCACATCCTGCGAATCAACCATATATTTGATCACCCGATCGTCAAACAGGTAATCGCCCCGCAACAAGATAACCGAGCTGTTTTCCGGCAGTGATGCAATATCATCGACGATATCCGTAACACCGGCACTGTTGAGTACACGCAGTATCCGCTGACGGGATGTCAATCCCCAGTGTTGTACCGGGCTGTCATCGATAATATGAGCGAATATAGACATATATGGTTTCCTATCCTATCCCGGATAAGCTATAACCTAACCTGGATAAACCGGAAATCCGAAACTCGAAATACGAAATCCGAAACAAATTCGAATTACCAAAATTCAAATGACCCAAACAAAAAAAGTTGAACGCCCGCTCATATTTCTCTGAACCTTGTATAGATAGGGATCTACAAAAATGCCAAAAAAATTTTGCCACTAAAAACAACAATTTCAGAACTAAGATACTAAAAATATAACAGCCCATTTCCCCATCGCATTCCATCGCACCCGATGAAAAACCGATTTTGACAAAAGCGGGGCGGGGAAAAAACAATCCAAGGGCCGAAATTTCGATATTCTAAATTTTCCCCAAATATTTTGATGATATCATTAAAAAACAAATTATTTAT
>JAFDDW010000374.1 GCA_019310665.1 Deltaproteobacteria bacterium | reverse complement strand
TTATGTTGGGTTTCGTACCTCAACCCAACCTACGAAAATCAAGCATCTTGCGCGCCATGATCTAAACGGCGAAACCCAACAAATCGATTTAGCTGGGTTTTCGTTCAACCACTAAGTAGGTAATTTTCGTATATTCAATCAATTCTCTGTTTAATTTAGGTAGTCCGGTGTTATTGCGTTTTTCAGCTTGACTGAGCATTTCTTAATTGGTAATAATTCAGTTTACCAAAACCATCAACAGTCATGTGAAGTTTGTGGCGATGTAGCTCAGCCGGTTAGAGCATACGGCTCATATCCGTAGTGTCCGGGGTTCAAGTCCCTGCATCGCCACCACTTTCTGGTCACTGGTTTCTGGGTGCTGGTTACTGGCTGCTGGATTGCCCTTTAAGATTCTAACAAGTATCGACTCCTTTATGATGCCGTGGGTGGGTGTTGTTAGTCCTTCGGGAATATTCTCTCCGCCTCCAAATAATGGAATCCGATATCCCGTCTTAGATCCAATCGATTGCCGTTGGCGTCTTCCCGTGGAATTACTCTGATCTTTCCGTTATCAAAGGCCGACAACAACTTCTTCCTGGAACGATCGGCGGCCTCCCCGCGACTTTCTTCGGATTTGACTGTCAGGTTGGTATTTAAAAAAGCCACCCGGGTCCCGTCGGATTTAAAGCGATTGTCCCCCGGTGCGCACATCATGGCTGAGGGAATCACCTGAATGCCTTTGCGCTTCATATATTTATAATCGATTTCTACGGGCTCGCTCCTGGTGCACGACCAGGGGTATCCCTTTTGACCGTCCGGTCCGCCGGGCCCGGTTACCAGAGCCGAACAAATGGCCAACTGGTCCGTTCTTACCTCCGGCTGCACTTCATCCAAATTTCCCTCCAGGGTCGCTTTGATAAGGACACCCAGATTTCTCAATCGCCGAAATACCGGTTGGGCTTCGGGTTCGCCAGGCCGTATGTTTATTTCAGACACCCGTATCGTTGTTGGACGCATGTTGTTGTCCAGCGACACAAAACAGCCCGGATATAAAACACAGGGCCGTAAAATTTTTCTTTCCCTCATCGCCTGAATTAGAGGTCTGGCAATCACATTGCCTGCCATTTCAATCAATTCCGGCGTTTCCAGGGGATGGGGAGAAACAGCTCCCATTCCTCCGGTAATCGGATTGTCCTTGCCTGGCGGGCCCTCAAACCGTTCCGGATAATCCATGGCCGTAGGCAATATTTGAAAGTTGCCGTTTTTATCAACCAGAATCGTAAAGCTTATTTCCACGCCCGACATCAAAGACTCTATCAAAAGGGGCCAGGTTCCCTGGCCGCCATACATTTTTTTATAGCTGTCTTTGTAGTCTTTAATCAGTTCATCGTATACTTCCCTGATTTCCCAGGAATTCAAGATGATTCGAGCACCTTTGCCGCCTGCGCTGTAAGGATATTTCAATACCGCGCCCCCGTTTTCATGGATATAGCTCAAGCAGGTCGACAATATGCCTTGATAGTCTTTGGCATCCACCTCATTCCAGGAAGCAGCCACGGGTATACCCGCATCACGACATAGCTTTTTGCATTCTAATTTATCACCTTCAATGAACGCACCGTCCCTGCTCAATCCCAGGATCTGATCACCAAATCCGGCCTGCTCAACGGCATCCACCAGACCTTCAAACAACAGTGCTTCCGGCATGGGTATCACATAATCTATTTTTTCTTCCTTTAAGGCAGTCAGGATTGCATTCAGGTAATCTTCGACGGAGTTACTGGCGGTGGCGACAAACTCCACAGGCCAGTTCATAATTTCGCAAAATTCGGGCATCGATGGGGTTCCCCGAATAACAATGCCTCTAAACATTTCGTTATAGGTGTCGCTTTTTGCAGTAGCAGTCACCAAAGCAGCCAACAACGTTCTTCCATCGGTTCCGGCAAAGGCAATTTTCTTCATGCAGGTATTCCTTTTTCAATATTCAGTCTAAATTCGTCAATCGACATTTGATAATGGTCCATCTCCTTATCAAATTGTTGTCATGCGGGTCAATTATTAGTTTGCAATTTTAAAAGGAAAGAAAATGTGATATATCTCAAAAGGCACAAAATTCATTTTTAAGACCCAAACCCGAGCTCGAAAAAATGTTTACAGGATTTTCCAGAATCATAGAAGAGCGCATTCGCAGGGCCCAGAAGAAGGGGGAATTTGATAACCTTGAAGGATCCGGCAAACCGCTGAATCTAAAAGACGACAGCCATATTGCTGAAGATCTGCGGCTGGCCCATAAGATTTTGAAAAACGCCAACTGCCTGCCGCCCGAAATCGAGTTGAAAAAAGAGATCCAGCGTACTGAAGATCTTTTGAGCGGCATGAAGGATACCGCCCAAAAACATCGTACCTTAAAAAAATTAAACTATCTTATCATGAAGCTAAACGCGGCTAGAGATACTTCGATCGAGCTTGAAATGCCCCAGCAATATTCGCACAAGCTGGTAGAACGGCTTGAGTCTTCAAAAGAAAAGGATTAAAAACCATGAAAAAACTAACGGTGGCTCTTCTATCCGGTGGCATATCTTCCGAACGCGAAGTATCGCTTCACAGCGGAGATCAAGTCTATGAGGCGTTAGATAAAGAAAAATACAAAATTCAGCGCTATGATCCCAAAATCGATCTGGCCCGCTTGATCGAAGATGCGGCCCGGATCGACATCGCTTTGATCATCTTGCACGGCCCCTATGGAGAAGATGGCACGGTGCAGGGTCTGCTTGATCTGCTCCACATTCCCTATCAGGGTTCGGGAGTTCTTGGAAGTGCGCTGGCCATGAACAAAGCCGCCACCAAGCAGATATACGAAAAGGCCGGTATTCCCGCCCCGCCCTATGTTATCTATAATCGAAATGACACCGTGGATACAGATGCCTGTGCAAAACAACTCGGGTTGCCCCTGGTGGTAAAACCGGTGGTTGGCGGGTCAAGCGTCGGGATGTCAATCGTAAAATCCGCCGCCGATCTGCAAAACGCCGTCGAAAAAGCCTTCACCTTTGACAGCACGGTTATGGTCGAAGCCTACATTGACGGCCTGGAGCTTACCGGGAGCGTCATCGGAAACAGGGAATTGGAAGCGTTTCCGATTATCGAAATCATACCTGACAAGGATCATGAATTTTTTGATTATGAAGCCAAATATACCGCCGGCATCACCCAGGAAATATGTCCGGCCCGCATCGATGACGAATTCACGCAAAAGGCACAGGCCTATGCCAAAAGTGCCCACCAGGCTTTATTTTGCAGGGGTTACAGCCGGACCGACATGATACTTCAAGACCGACAAATTTATGTCCTTGAAACCAACACGATTCCCGGAATGACCGCCACCAGTCTATTACCCCAGGCGGCTGCCGCTGCCGGATTAAATTTCACCAGGCTTCTCGACAAACTCATCGAACTGGGTATGGAGGAAATTTAGGCGATTGGCGGTGCCACGGCTTTTCAAATATTCTCAGTCGATGTTGCCTATTGGTACGATAGAATTGAATGCCTATGATAATAAAAAGCAACCGGGAATTAAAATCACTTTACGATCGGCTCGATACCGGAGATGTTTTTACCGGATCCATTTCTTCCAAACATCTTAAACAGACCATGCTCGTTGATCTGCTTGAACGTGGTGTTTGCTGCCATCCGTCGGCCCTGTCCCAGGTTTTAAACA
>JAFDDW010000008.1 GCA_019310665.1 Deltaproteobacteria bacterium | reverse complement strand
GTAGTGGATTTCGGGACTTTGGTGATCGAATCAACTTTCGTGCCGCACAGATAGGTGAAATCAATATCGTCTTCCGGGGTTTCGATCCGCCAGAGCCTGGACTTGTCATCCGAATCCGCAGGGTCCGCGTAGTCGTTCCACCGGATTGGTCAACACGGTCATGTTGCCGTTTTTATCGTAGGTAAAGCCCACAAAGCCACCGTCAGGCCGGCTGATCCCGGTAATCCGACCCACAGCATCATAGCTGTATGTAGTGGTGTGGTTCTCAGGGTCGGTTACGGACCCAAGAAACCCTTCGGGGTTATAAGCAAATGTGGATTGTCTTGTGTTGGTGCTGATGCTGGTCAACCGCCCCCTGGCATCATACTCATAGATTGTATCATAAAGACCGGGGATACTAACACTTTCAGTCAACAAGGTGGCGGGACTATAGAGTGTGGTTACAGTCCTGCTCTCGGGGGAAGTTACAACCTTCTGTGCCAGAAGAGTGTTATGGACGAGCGTCGTGATCTTGTCGTTGACCGTAAAGGTTTCGGTAATCAAATCCGGTGTATCATCAGTGTCCGTATCTTCATAGGCCTTGTCCCTTAGAGTAATCTTTTCCAATCCGAGAGGCGTGCGTTCGGTCATTTGCTTTACATATTTGAATCCATACTCAGAATCCCGAGCATTTTGAATATCGAGCCACATACCGCAACCAAGGGTTTTTTGGACCGAAAGACCGTCTGCTGATCGGTAATATTGGGTTTGGTCGCCGGTTGACCCAGTAATTGTTGTTGAATAAATGCCTGTTGAAAGTGTATTATCAACATAGGTGGTTGTATTCCCTTCGCCGGTTGTACGTTCGGTTATAATATTTCCGTTGGATTGATGCGATCTATTGTATTGCCAGTGTCCGCCTGCTGGGTCTGTAACATCTGCGATACGACCATTTGAATCAAATGTATTATTAAATTGGTTTTCTCTCGGGTCAATCTTTGAAGTCAACAAGCCATCGTCAGAATATTCAAAATTATAAAAACCTCCGTCGCTATAGGTAATGTAAGTAAGGTTGTTGTTTATATCTATCGCTAATTCGGTTTTAATACCGTCAGGTGAAATTATCGCAGTGGGGATCCCATCCAAATCTCTTTGAATCAAGGTTTTATTCCCGAATTGATCAGTGACAGATACTAAACGTTGATTTTCATCATAATTAAACTCTTTTAAGGTCACCTCTGTGGTAGTATCTATAGTTCTCACGTGGCGGCCTGGGTAGCCTATAAAGTGGCTGGTGCCGTTCTCTTCATTTATTTTTATTTCTTTTCCAAAAATTAAATTAACCTTTCCAATTATAAATTCTTTTCCGGTCTGCATTTCGCAGTTCCCATAATAATAACTTGGATTATTTTCACTATTATAGGTCAATGATGTGAGGCAAGCGGCACCGTATCTTAAACTCGCATATATTCTATCGGTTTTGGCTTGATATATTTTAGAAAACCATTGTGAAAAATCTCTTGATCCACTTGGGGTATAATGATCATTGTAGAATATGGAATAATTGTTGTATGTGTCTTTTACGTAGTTCGGGTCATAATAGCTGCCATACCAATAAAAATTATTATAATAAATACAGTGAGAAGTTTCTGTCGGCTCACTCCAGGTATTTTGAACATAACACCCTCCGCCTGCATGGTAATCTTTTGCAATAGAATAGGTAACCGTTAATGTTTTATTGATACACTTAATGGATGTCGGGTTTACAAAGTATTTCTCTAATGGCTCAAGTATGCTTGTTGGGATTGAGTTTTGTCCAAACAATCGCGCATATCTTAAAAAGTCTTTATTAATCAAATAGGAGGTTGGACCCGTTTTAAGGACATATAAACCAACATTGGCCAGCAGGGTTTCATTTACACCCGAAGCGGTTACAAGCAAGGCGCCGTTGGTTTCTATCGCATTTCCATTAATATCATCCTCTGTTAAAAACAAAACACCATCCAGATCGTTATCCACTATGGTTCCGTCGCCTTTATGAAGCACCGCATTTGATTGATCTAAATAATGATGGTTGGATAACGTCCAGCCTTCAGCAATAAAATAGGGATCGTTTTTCTTGTTCAGCATAACATCGATCATAATTGTATCATAGTTCCATAGTGTGACTTCTTGACGGGTTCGACTTCCGGTTATGTTTCCATTACCGTTATATCCAAACTTGGCTGTTTTTTGATAGACGCCATCATATGCAAAGCCGATTTGAATTCTACCCTCTGCCCCGTTCGTCACATAGTTGCCAAAGCAGTCCTGCCCGTTCCATACGAACTCAGCGGATTGATGAGGTTGTGGATCTAAGATTTGCTCAAATTCATTACCAGCAACAATGAGTTTAACGATAATTTTATTTAAACTTCCTGGGATAGTATCACCGCTGACAGGAACGGTTATTTCGTGTTTGTATCCCGCCACTCTATTGCTTGCATAGTGTAACATTAAATCTGTGCCAGGAACTGGAATATCTTCATTGAAAATTCGGCTTCTGTCTTCCACATATGAGTTGATCTTTGTATTACAGTCTTCAACTTTTTCTGAATCTATGCTTGCGATTAGGGGGGAATTTGGAAAGATTGAATCGCCGGGAGGACCAAATGCCCAGTTATAATCCCACGCTGTAAAATGGGTCACCTCTACTCGCCAAAACGTATCTCCAGGAGCATATTTTAGTGGATCAATAAGCCCCTTTACTTCATCAGCGAAAGAGCCATTGCCATTGAGATCATTTGGTTGGCTATCCCCAGTTGAATCCAAGGCGTCAACAATGCCGTCAGCATCTGTGTCTAACAGTTTTACAACAAGACCACTATCAGAGGCGACCCATTCACTATTATTTCGATCATAATAGCCGGATGGAACAATTTCGCCGACGTCAAAACCGAGGAAATTATTGACCCATGTGACGACTGGCTTGTCGAACTTAACTCTCTTGACACCATCAACGCTCATCTCCACGCAGTAGGTGTAACCTGATGTGGGTGGCAGGACCGCCGGCATGGATTCGGGGGCCGAATACTCGGTGGCCCGCGTGGTGATTGTGGTAAGTTCGTGAATCACGCTACCCTGGGAATCCAACGCATAAGCGCGGTTGTCCCCGGTGAAAACCATGGTGGCAGAACGGTTGCCAAACTGATCGTCCACCGGCGTGCTCTGGTGGGTCACCACCGTGTTGGGATTGCCGTCTAAGATAATTTTAGTGCTGATCGGGTCTTCGGAGACCATTTGAATGGTTTCAGCAACAGCAATGTCGTTCCACGGAATGTAGAGCTTCCTGTGGGAGGTTATGAGTCCTTGTTTTTGATAGACTAGGGTGAAGGTTGCTCCCCCATCCATGGGAAGGGAGAAGCGACCTTCAGTGTCCGTTTTGCTAGTGCCGTATTCCGGATGGTCAAGCAAGGTCACAGACACATCGGCTATGGGAAGATCGCTAAGATCACGCACCAGACCGGAAATTACGGCAAAGCGCCTGGGATCATAGTATTCAACCGTGGCATCCGGTGGCACCAGTTCCTCATACTGTTCACCAAACGAGCCCTCCGGCTGGGGTTCGGGATTCCCTGTTACCGTTACCGTCACTTGAGCACTGGCAGATCCGACAGAACCGGTGACTGTCAGGATATAGGTGGTGGAGTGCTCGGGAAACACTTCGATCGAATCTGCTACCGATACAACCCTAACACCCTGGTCGATATGTGCGCTTTGTGCATTGACAGAACTCCAAGACAGCAAAGCAGATTTGCCCTGTTGAATTGTTGCCGGAAAAGCGCTTATATAGGCAGCCGGGGTTTGAGGTTCCGGCCCTGCGGACACAACCAGATCGACCGCAGACCCTTCTACTATGGATGCACCGGCTGCCGGCACCTGGTGGACGACGTGATCTGCAGGGATCGTGTCGCTGTATGCGGTGGAGATTGTTCCTACGGTTAAATTAGCCTCAGTGATAGTTGCTTGGGCATCTGTCAGAGATTGACCCACTACGCCGGGCACTGTTAATATTGCCGGCCCCAGAGACACCATCAGATCGACTACGGAACCTTGCAACACGGTCATCCCGGCAACTGGATTCTGGCTGATGACGTGAGCTGCAGGGACAGTGTTGCTGTTTGCAGTGGAGATCGTTCCTACCGTTAAATTCGCTCCAATGAGAGCTGATTCTGCATCCGCCTGGGCCTGACTCGCTACATTTGGAACGGTTGTCATCCGCGGGTTGGCTGTAATCACCACTGTATCGAGAGCGCTGTCGACAGTGCCGTCATTGACAATGAGCTGCACGGCATATGTGCCGACAAGGTCCGGCACAAAACTGGGATTGACAACTGAAGAATTTGAAAGTTCGGCTGTGCTGCCCGATGGCACTGATGAAAACGACCACTGATAGCTCAGGCTATCCCCATCCACATCACCGGAGCCGCTGCCGTTCAGGCTGACCGTATTACCTACAAAAACAGTTTGATCGGATCCGGCATCGGCCACAGGCGTATCGTTGACCGGATTGATCGTCAGACTGACTAGAGCAGTATTGCCACTTAAGTTGCCGTCCTTAACTGTAAACGAAAACGAATCGCCGCCATGATAATTCTCCCCAGGCGTGTAGGTCAGATCCGGTGCAGTGCCGGAAAGCGTGCCATAGGACGGCTGTCCAACAATTTCATACGCAAGCGTGTCTCCCTCCGCATCAAGGGCAGTTAATACCACTGCTTTGGATTCATCTTCGTTCAGGCTGATGGTTTGTGCCTTGGCAACCGGCGCATCGTTTACGGCCGCTACGGTAATATTCACCGTTGCCGGATTGGAATCCACGCTACCGTCATTTACCGTGAAGCTGAATGCATCGGCTCCGTTGTACTTCTCACCCGGCGTGTAGATCAGATCCGGCGCAGTACCTGCAAGTGTGCCGTGAATCGGTTGCGACCTCACGTTAAAGGTCAAAGAATCACCGTCCGGATCCGATCCGCTGAGAGTAATCGATGCCGGTGTGTCTTCCGCGGTGGTTATTGTCTGGATGTCCGCCACCGGTGGTTTGTTTGCCACATCCGGATCGTGGAATTGAAAACTCACCCCTTTATCCAGGTAGATCTTCTTGGCATAGACCGCCCCTTCCAGGCGGCTGTTTTTTTCAAACTCGACCTTGGCCCTGGGTGCAACCAGGGTGCCGCGAAACACACCGCGATCCTCGACTTCGACTTCTTTTTTTCCGGCGTAGTTGATACGGACAGCGCGGGTGTTGCCACCGGTTATCTGCACCACGGAATCTTTGCCGAATTCCAGTTTTTTGACCACATTCAGCTCGATCGAATCTTGGGAAACATCAAAGATGAGAATCGCCGAATCATCCGCCTTTAACTCGCGCAAAAAGTAGGACCCGGCGGTGAATTTGAGCGAGGCGCCCTTTTTGACTTCCACCCGGCCGTAGAAACCCGGAGCAAGTACCTGTAAAGCCGAGGCATGCACCTTGAGATCGGGCCCTTCGGCTGAAAAGGAAATCGACGGGAGTTTACGCGCTGCAAGCTGCGCACTTGTGTTTATCATCCCCGTCACTGCTAAATCACCGTGATCGTCGACTTTGGAATTTACATAGACATTACCGTCTATTATAATTTCACCGCTGTTTTTTATGTGATCCAGAACGCGCAGGTCACCGGTTATTTTCCCGGATGGCCCCTTTTCGATGTGGACGTGCCGGTTGGCGCCCACGTGGCCGGTACCACCGGCTATTTCATCTATTTTTATCTTGTCGTCGGCGTACAGAACAAAATCGGTGACATCCAGCAGCTCGGAAACTGCTGTTACGGTCGCGGTGTCTTTAAGGCTGGCGTAGGTGCCGTCGTCGACGGCAAGTTCGATAACATAAACGCCGGGCAGATCCGCCGTAAACGTGGGCATGGGGCCGGCAGGGTCGGAAAGCACGGGATTGCTTCCATCCGGAAATGAGACGAATGACCAGTAGTAGGTGACGGCATCGCCGTCCGGATCGGAGGAACCGCTGCCGTCCAGTTCCACCTGTTCGCCGGCCAGGGCTGTCTGGTGGCCGCCGGCGTCTGCTGTCGGCGGGCGCCCATCCATGCTTGCAGCATAATGCCTGAAGCTTGCGCCCTTTTCCAGATGAATACTGTCGGCATAGGCCGCACCCTCCAAACGGCTGCCTTTATCAAAATTAACTTTGGCTGACGGAGCTGTGAGGATGCCGCGTAGAACAGAGCGGTCTTCCACTTCAACTTTGTCGGTGCCTCTAAAATTAAAGAAAACATCTTTCGGTCCGCCGCCGGCAATCTGCATATCGACATCGTCTTTAATCTTCATTTTTTCAACGATGTTGATATGTATCGCACCGGCGCTTACATCAAGTTTGACCGAGGCAAACTCATAAGTTTCAAATTTGACGAAGTAATATTCACCGCTGAATAAATTAAGGGCTGCGCCTTTTTTTATTTTGAGATGCCCGTATGAACCTGGAGAGATGGTTCTGGACGTGTTTTCAGGTACCTCGAGGTCTGGACCGGACGAATAAAATAAAAATGTCGGCAGGTTTATCGGCGCCAGAGCTGCACTTTCAATCTTTTGCCCGGAAACGGACAGAGAGCCTCTGTCTTCGATAAGCTGTGAGGTGAAAACATCACCATAGATTCCGATCTCAGCTTCGTTTTTTATACGGTCCAATGCCTGGAAAGATCCTATCACTGATCCGGTGACACCCTTTTTGATATCTATGCTTCCATTGGAACCGACATTCCCTCTGGAGTCCGCTATTTTATCGAGTCTTATTTCCTTTTGGGAATAGAGGGCAAAATCATCGAGCACAAGACCGCTTTGAGCTAACGCCGAGTTCGCTTGCAAGATCCCGCCGAAAAAATCGTTATCCAACGGGGTAACCACGCAAACAAATAACAGAAAGAATAAAGTTGCAGATACTTTTCTAATCATGCAAGCGCCTCAGGTACTTACATTTTTCCTGGATTGAACAATAAACATTCAGGACAATTATATATTTTCAAATCGAAGAATTCGGCGATAAATAAATCGAGGATTCATCTTTGACCCTGTTTGAAATTCATACTGGTATTTTCACGATTCAGATGTTGGTCGGATGGAACGTAATGAGCAACCGATATCACTTCTGCGGAAAAATGCAAGCAACCAATATCAATTTTTACAGCATTTGACAGTTCACTGACGGCAATACGCTTTTTTGTTATAGCGGTATAAATCATCGATTTGGGTATGTCAATAAAAATATGCCCATAAAGCAAAATAATTTTGCAGACCCGGGTGGTCCAAATCCATATTCCGGGTGAACCGCCTAGACAGAATGATGCTGTTATTCAAAATATAAAAGTAAATTAAGCATGTTATTATCCGATTCAGAAAAAATAATGGGCCGACTGAAACAAAAACTGGAAGTTAAATCCGATGGACAATCGGCAAAATATTGGTGCTGACCGCAAGCGTGTGGCGCACCGGGACGTTGTTTCGTTGTTGCTTTATGAGTTCAATTTTGGAGTTTATTCATTGTAAGCAAAGCATTGCTTGACCATCTGTACCCGGAAGGTTGAATATACTACCACAAAATAAAACAACAACAAAACAATGTCCCCATCTCCTTTTTTTGAATATAATTTTAACACTGAATTGTCACAACCCTGTCCACCGTCAGGGTGATTGCCCCCCAATCCTCTTCCACCTTGCCGCTAAGCAGATAGGGCCGCTGGCGGTCGATCATGTGGCAGAAGCGGTGGTAGGTGGCGGGAAAAAAGGTGGTTTCCACAATACCGGTTTCATCTTCGAAGGTTAAAAATTCCATGGGATCCCCGTGCTTGGTGGTAACCACCTTGCCGGTGATCAGCCAGCCGGCCAGGCGTACGCGACGGCCCAAATGGTGCGGCAGATCGACGGCTTTGACCGTTTTCAATTTTTGCAGGATGTCGTCATACAGTTCCATGGGGTGCCGGTCGCATAAAAAACCCAGGACGGAAAATTCACGCCGCAGCCGTTCCCGTTCATCTTCCGGCGGCAGGGGCGGGAGTTTGCGGGCCTGGGCATCGCTTGAACTGCCGAAAAGGCTCCGGGTGCGGGGGATCAGCTTTCTTGATCGGGTCTTCAGCCAGCAGGCCAATTCCCACATCAGGGCCGCGCGGTTGCCGCCGGGGTTCAGTTCATCCAGGGCCCCGCTATGGATCAGCGCCCGGGTCTCATCTTCAGCGGGCTGTACGCGTTGGAGGAAATCCCCCGCACTGCGGTAAGGCTGACGCCGGCGCTCGGCAACAATGCGGGCCTGGACCTCAGCGGACAGGCCCTTAGTTGACAGCAGTCCCACCCGGATGACATCGTCCCGGCCGGTCCAGTGAACCTCACTGGTGTTGATGTCGGGCGGTAAAATGGTAAGCCCCAGGCGGCGGGCCTCGGAGACATAGGCAAAGGTGCCGTAAAAGCCGCCCTGGTTGCTGATCACGGCCGCCATGAATTCGGCCGGATGGTGCACCCTGAGATAGGCGGCCTGGAAAGAGACCCGGGCATAGGAGGCGCTGTGGGGTTTGCAAAAGGAATAACCGCTAAAGCTCATCATCATCTCCCAGATGGCGGTCACCTGATCTTGGGACACCCCCCGGGATTTGGCTCCGGCGAAAAAACGTTTGCGAAAATCCCGCAGTTGATGCCGGCGGTCTTTTTTGGACATGACCTTGCGCAGAGCGTCGGCTTCGGCATGGGAAAAGCCGGCCAGGATAACGGCGGTCCGGGACACATCTTCCTGATAGACCATGATGCCGAAGGTTTCATCGAGTACTTCGCCCAAAAGGGGGTGAATGGGGTCCCATTGACCGCCGTGCAGCCGGCGGATGTATTCGCGGATGAACTCGTTGGCGGCCGGCCGGATAATGCTGCTGTGGATCACCAGGTGCTCAAAATCGCCCACCTTTGATTTCTGCTGCAAAAGCCGCATGGCCGGGCTTTCGATGTAAAAGCACCCCATGGTACGTCCCTGGGCCAGGGCCTGCTGGGTCGCAAGATCGTCTTCCGGCTCCCAGCGGGATTCGTCAAATGCCACCGCATTGGCGCGCAGGTTGCCCAGCGCATCGCGGATGACGCCCAGACTGCGGTTTCCCAGCAGGTCGATTTTAACCAGGCCGGCGTCCTCGGTGGCGTCCTTTTCCCACTGGATAATCGGCACCCCTTTGGGTGCGCGTTCCAGCGGTACATACTCGTCGATGGGACGGGGGGTGATGACCACCCCGCCGGGGTGTACGGACAGGTAGCGGGGGGTGCCGATAATTCGCTGGGCCAGGGCCAGGATCTCCGGCCAGGGGTGTGGAAATTCCAGGGTCCTTGATTCCGGGCGCTGCTTGAGTCCGGTCAGCAATTCGGGCCCGGATTCTTTGGCGCGCCAGAATCGCGGCAGGCGCTTGGATACCCGCCCGATCTCGGCGTCGGTCAACCCGTATACTTTGGCCACTTCCCGGATGGCCATGCGCGGCTGAAACAGCACATGATTGGACACCATGGCGGCATGGCCGCTGTGCCGCTCCAGCACCTTGTTAAGCACGTCGTCGCGTTCGTCCCAGGCAAAATCGACATCGATATCAGGCGGATCGGTGCGGCCGGGGTTTAAAAAGCGTTCGAAATACAGGTTGTGTTTGAGGGGGCAGACGTTGGTGATTCCCAGGCAATAGGCCACCAGGGATGCGGCGCCCGAACCGCGACCGCAGGTGCGCGGACTGTGCCGGATGATATCCTGGACAATTAAAAAATAGGCCGAAAATCCCATGTCCGCAATGCTCAGCAGTTCATGCTCAAGCCGTTCGACCACCCCTTCGGAAAGCTCCTCTCCGTAACGCTGGCGGGCACCGGCGTAGGCGGCCGTGCGCAGGCGACGGTTCGGATCGTCACCGTTGCGGTTCAACAGCGGCGGCATGACAATGCCGAATTGGGGGCCGTTGAACACCAGACGTTCGGCAATTTCGTGGGTGGCCCGGATGGCCTGCGGACAGATGGCAAACCGGCGGCTGTATTCTTCAGGTGCGGCCAGCCAGGCATCCTGCGGAGCGACATCGTCGGCCGCCAGGCGCGACAGCGAGGTGTTGCGGTCAATGGCCCGCAGCAGCCGGTGGATGGTCCTGTCTTGCGGGTGCAAAAAGAAACTTCCCGGTGTGGCCGCCAGGGAGACTCCCAGGTGTTGGGCGGTGCGGCGCAGTTGATGGGTGGGGGGCAAGGGGTTGCGCGGCATGGCAGCGGCTACCGTCACTTCTGCCGAGTGCCAGGTGCGCAGCAGATCGGGGTTTTGGGTCAGCACCACCAGGCCGGCGGCGTAATCCGGCAGGACCGTTTCCAGGTCGAAATCCGCGTTCATGTGGCGACAGGTGAGCAGCCGGCAGAGGTTGCGGTAGCCGATATCATCTTCCACCAGACACACGGCCCGCTTCCGTCCGCCGGGTTGGGTGATTTCGGCCCCCACAATGGGGCTTAAGCCTTCACGTTTGCAGGTTGCCAAAAAGGGCCACAATCCATAGAGATTGTCGGTATCGGTCAGCGCCAGGCGTTTATAGCCCAACCGTTTGGCGTGACGGCAAACCTGCTTGACGGAGGCCGTGCCCCACATGAGGGAGTAACTGGATCGAACGGTCAATGGGATCATAATAATAGGTTGAGCCCGTTGGCCTGTTGAGCCCGTTGAGCCCGTTTAAGTGGAATAGACCTTGTCTTAACCGGCTAACCGGCCCAACCGGCCAAACCGGCTAACCGAATTAGTGTTTTTTTAAATATCGGATTAAGCCATCAATTATTTTGCGAACTTTTGCACAGTGGTCATAGGTATTTTGGAATTCATTTTCTGAAATGTAGTTTTGATCTAAGGCGACGTACAAACAGTTTTGCACTTCAGAACAAGATCGTCTTGAATATGTTAAAAATCGGATGAATTCTTTGTTTGATCTCGAATCAAATCCTTCACAAATGTTGTTCATTATAGAGATGGCGGCGCCAGTAATTTGCCCCGATAGTCTATAATCCTTTGAGAAAGCGGAACGTTTTGTATAAGCATAAACGTTTTTTGTTAACACTCTTGCCTCTTGCCAGCATTCCAGATCTTCAAACCGAGTGATTTTCATTGTGATTCCCTCCATTCAGCATTCTGTTAATGTTTTGTTCACCGTTTACTTTATTAACCGACCAAACCGGCCAACCGGCTAACGGGCAAACCGGCAACGGGCCAACCGGCGAACCAGGCTCGTTAGGCTGCCAGCGTCCGGCCTACCTGCAGTGCCTCGCTGCCGAAGCGGTTGCGGATGCTGTCGATGGCGACGATCAGATGGTCGCGTTTTTGGGTTTGCTCTTGTTCATCGGCAAACAGCTCCAGCTGGGCCGGCGGGAAGATCAGGCGGTCACAGATCAGGCGTACATGCCGGATGCGCACCCGCCGGATCCAGGCCAGCTGCAGGGTGCGTCGGGCCAGCTGGAAAAGGGTAAAATCGTTGGCGGTGGCCGGGCGGGCGGCCAGTTGACGAATGCTGCGCATGCCGTCGGAATAGTCGAGGATGACAGCCACCCGACGGGCGGCCCGCCGGCGCCGGCGCAGCCTGTCGCCGATCTGCTCCACCAGGCGGTAGAGGACACTTTCCAGGGAGGCCCTGTCGTTGGTGTCGTTGCCGAACTCGTGATCGGCAATTACTTTGGGCGGCTTTTGTCCCACCGGTAAAACAGGGGAGGAGTCGATGCCGCGGGCGGTTTGGTACAGAAATAAAGCGCGGGCGCCGAAGGGGATCTGCAGCTGTTCCAGGCTCAGGGCGGTGAATTGGGCCACCCGGGTGAGGTTAAATTCCCGCAGTCTGAGCAGATCGTCACGCTCAATGCCGGGCACCAGGTTGATCGGCAACGGTGCCAGAAGCGATTCTTCTTCGCCGGCGCCGACAATGTACTCCCCGTCAGGTTTGACCAGGCGTGTGGCCACTTTGGCCACCAGTTTGTTGGGGGCCACCGACCAGATCGGATCCAGGTCCAGCTCTTTTTTGACCTGCCGCCGCAGCCGCCAGGCGACATCCATGGGGAGACCGAAAAGGCGGGCGGTGCCGGAAACATCCATAAACAAATGCCCGTCGGCCTCTCCGGTTTCGATAAGGGGTGAATACGGCAGGGTCTGCTTGAGCAGAGAGCGCATGGCCTGTTCGTAGCGGTCGGGATGGGGCGCCAGGATCCTGGCGCCCGGGCACAGGCGCGCGGCCCGGCGCAGGGCCATGCCTTTGCGGATACCGTTGCGATAGGCCTCTTCGCTCATATCGTAAACAGCCGCCCGGGCCGCACCTTCGGGTGCGATAATCACCGGCCGGTCCTTGAGCCGGCAATCCACCGCCCGCTCTACCGCCACAGCAAAGTCGGCGATATTCAAATGAATAATTGAGCGATCCATGGACAATTCTCTGAGTCATAAAGTCAAGTTTAATAAAAAGGAATGGATTCTTTTCAATTTTTTTTGTCTGACAGGATCAACAGGATGAACAGGATTTTTTCACGGTTTCCGGATGAAACCGTGAAAATTAAAATAGAATCCATTCATCTTTCCTTTTCAGGTATTTCCAAGAGCCCTCTTTCTCTCAGCAAGTTAATAAGCTTTACGGCATTTCTGGGCGCCTGGGCGCGGACGTGATTGTTAAAGAAAATAACCCCGTTGTTTGCGTGCCGGACCATCTTTGCGATGCGGTCATCCGTCCAGTGGCGCAATTCGTCCTCCCCGTAGTCATAGTCGAATTGCTTTTGCATGTTGCCTGAACGCCAGCCTTTGGCATTGCGGCCGTGGAAGCGGATATAAAAAAGGTCCGGATTGGTGACGACATCCAGCCTGGGAAACAATCCCGGCAATTCCGGTTCATCCACCGTCACCAGGGTGGTACGGCGGCGCTCGAGCTCGGCAAAGACCCGGTCCGTCGCCCAGGAGGCATGGCGAAATTCGACGGCCAGAGGCAGACCGTTCAGCTCGTCCAAAAGGGCGGCCAGGTAGTGGCGGCTTTGGGGGGCACGCACAAATGACGGTGGAAATTGCAGTAAAACGGCCGCCAGCTTGCGGGCCTGTAAAAGCGGAGCAATGCCGTCACGGTACTGGGTCGCCTGCCCGCGCCATTGATCGGGGTCGATTTCGTGGGTTAAGGTGCGAGTCAGTTTGGCGGCAAAACGAAAACCGGCCGGTGCCTGCCGGTGCATGCGTTCAAGCATATGCACTTTGGGCATCTGATACCAGGTGAAGTTCAGCTCGGTGATCGGAAAATGTTGGGCGTAAAGGGGCAGCATGGCGCCCGATTTTGTTGCCGGCGGATAAAACCCGGCGTCGGTCCACTCGGCATACGAATAGCCGCTCGTGCCGACCCGAAGGTGGCAACTATTTTTTTGGATCTCACCGTACATTCAAATCTTTCAAAACCTTTGTGGATGATTATTCCGTTACTTAATCCCTTCCGGGCCGCGCTGGATGCCGATGACTTTGCCCTGGATCAGGACGTCGCTGAAACCGTAGCGCAGGGGTTTGTATTTGGCATTGGCCGGGCGCAGCTCGACATATTTTTTGCGCAGGAAGAAACGCTTGACGGTGGCTTCCTCGTTGTCGATGAGTGCCACCACAATTTCACCGTTCTGGGCGTACTGACGGGGTTCGCAGATCGCCAAATCGCCATTCAGAATTCCGGCATCCTTCATCGAATCGCCTTTCACACGCAACGCAAAGAGGTTTTGACCACGAAAGACGGCGGCATCCAGCACCGTGCTGCCGTCCCATTCGGTCTGGGCGTACATCGGCAGACCGGCCATGACACGGCCGATGATGGGGACCTCCTGCCAGCGTTGCGCCGCCGACGTCTCGCGGGCGCGGTTTAAAAGATAGACCGTACGACTGTAGCGCCCCTCCCGTTTCAGGTAACCTTTTTCTTCCAGCGCTTTGAGAATCTGGGCGATGGCGGCGTGACTTACCCCGATATCCGTAGCCGCCTGGCGCAGGCTGGGCGCCTGTCCGCTGCTCGCGATTTCGTGCTGCAGATAATCTAAAACATGCTGTTGCTTTTCGGTTAGGGGTACTGGTTGCATAGAAAACCCTCGTCGATTTGGGATTTCGGAATGCAGATTTTGGATTTAACAAAAATGCAGCAATCCGATCTTAAATTCCTGAACTATTTACTCTGGGGCTAATATAATCGATCAAAATGTAAATGTCAATGTAATATTTTAAGTTAAGTATGTATAGGAAATGTAAGGTTGGGTTCAGAGGTTGG
>JAFDDW010000373.1 GCA_019310665.1 Deltaproteobacteria bacterium | reverse complement strand
CGTTATGCCCGCCAAATGTGTGGATCACCAGTCGGGAACGATGATTCAGTTTTAACCGGTAAAAGTCCTCAACAGGTATGACCGGATCATCTGCGGCTGATACAATGGTGGTGGGAACCGGCAAATCATCGATGGCATCATCTAAAATTGAATAAGCCTTGAAGTATTCGGAAGCGGTTTTGTAATCACTGTATTTATCAAGCATTAGATCCGTTACCGCCTGAATCGTGTCCAAATGGAAAGCTTTTGAAAAGTCATACAGATCGGGAAACAGCCGCTGTTTTATTTTTAGCGATTGAAGCCATTTTTTTAAAAAATATTTTCGAATAAAAGGCTGCCGGTCGATACTGTCGGTTGCTTTTTCAGGATCCAGAACAGGGCTGATAGCCACCACGTGACACAGGTTGTCGATGGGGTCATGACGCATCTCACGGGCAATCCGCAGGGCAAAATTGCCCCCGAGAGAAAATCCCACCATAAAAACAGGCGTGCCTTGCGCCAAATGAGAAATTTGCCGCACGGCCTGGAATACTTCTTCAAGAAGCACCGCGTAGAAGATACCCGGATTTAAATGATGGCTGCCGCCGTGGTCTCTGAAATTCAGTCTGAAAATATTATAACCGCGCCGGTAAAGCGTCCTTCCCGTGCAGGCTATATAGGTTGAATCGGCACTGCCTTCCCATCCGTGCAGCAATATAACAAGCCCCTTGGCCGTTTGCGATGCCCGGGAGGAATAATACCCCTGCAACCGGACGCCTTCCGGGGTTTTTATGATCATTTCCCGGGCGGCATCGCACATCGGGTTTTTGCCCCAGGCCCGAAATGGGCTGCTGGCCAGAATGGTTTGAACATGACCGTTCCGTAAATACCATGAGGGCTGAAATGAGGTAACATCCAACATCTTCAGCTTTCTCCGACTTCACCGTCCTGGGCGGTGATCCCCCCTGCTACCCGATAGAATACCAATTCCCATCCACCGGTCACTGTATCATGGCAAATGATATAGGTTGCCTCATCATCGCCCGTGATTTTAAAATAGCGATGATCAGGGGCCAGCCATCGATCCACTACCTCGATGACCTCTATTTTATTGTCGGCCATCCTGATGAAGCGAGGCGTTTCCTCGCCCCTGTATCCGGCATAGCAGTCAACCTGAATTTGCATCACAGATCCTGTGCTTATAGCGGTTGTCAAAAAAACGATCCGTTATGTAAAGCGGGCCGCAGGAAATTATCAGTTTAAGCCTGCTATAATGCCTGTAATTGTATAAGGTATCAATAAAAATATGCGTTTGAATTCAAGCACGAAATATTCTGATATCAAGAATATTATGATTCCCATCTCCATATTTCCGCTACTATCATAAGGATGCTATCCTTTCCATGAACAGCTATTAGGATATTATCTAGTATAAATCTCTATGTACATGGATATATTCATAGTTAATATCTCCATGAATATTAATATTATCATTGCTTAGTTATCTTCTTTCTGGTATATGTAACGGAAAATGAGGCGCTAATTATGATGAAAAGACGAATTGAAAAAAAACTAATTCAATGGCAAAAGAGAGAAAATCGAAAACCGCTTCTCCTGCAGGGGGCTAGACAGGTAGGAAAAACATATGTGCTCGAAAATTTCGGTGAGAACCGGTTTAAGACGTCACACTATTTTGACCTTGAGGAATTAAAAGCCGATCTGTCCCCAATTTTTACAGATTCTTCATTAAAGCCCAGGCAATTGTTAAATCAACTGAGTTTTATCTCTGGAAAGCCATTTAATATTAGCGAAGACATCCTTATCCTTGATGAAATCCAATCGATCCCCAGGGCGATAACGGCGTTAAAGTATTTTAACCAGCAGATGCGCGAACTTGCAGTTGTTGCCGCCGGCTCCAATCTGGGAGTTGCACACGCCAATGAGCCGTTTCCGGTCGGGAAAGTTGATATTTTTCATATGTATCCGATGAACTTTGAAGAATTCCTTTTGGGGACAGGCGAAGATATGGCTCTGTCATTCCTGAAAAGCTTTAAAGGAAACAAGACCAATGAAATGTATCATAAGCATCTATTTGATTTACTAAAGGTATATTTTATCACAGGTGGTATGCCGGAAGTTATCGTTCAATATAATGACAAAAAGGATGAACCGCTTGAAGCATTGAGGGCCGTCCGTCGGCTTCAGAAACAGCTTCTACTACATTATGAAAGCGATTTTTCAAAATATGCCGGAAGCACCAACTCCCGGCATATTGAACGTATTTTCAAGGCCATACCCCTTCAACTGTCAAATACACAGGATAAAAGATCAAAAAAGTTCAAATTCAAAGATGTTATTTCCAAAGGATACAGAAGCTATGAAGACCTGGCAGATCCAATAGAATGGGTGGTCAAGGCAGGACTGGCGGTTAAGATAAATATCAATTTGCATCCATCACCACCGGTTATGGCTGGCGCAAAGGAAAACAGTTTTAACCTCTTTTTATTTGATATTGGGTTGCTTGGCGCCATGATCAATCTGAGTCCGGAAAGCATAATGCGGTATGATTATGGATCCTACAAGGGCTATTTTGCCGAAAATTTTGTGCTCCAGGAACTAATTTCTTATGGATTCAATAACTTTGTAACTTGGTCAGGCAGAATGTCTGAAATCGAGTTTGTTCTTGAATTGGACGGTAACATCATCCCGGTGGAGGTAAAAGCCGGGATTAATACCAAAGCAAAAAGCCTTCTGGCATTTATAGATAAATATCGTCCGGTTTTTTCTATAAAATTTACTGGAAATAAATTTGGTTATGATAAGCATAGAAAAATTTATAATTATCCTATGTATATGATATCCAAATTTCCGGAGCTATCAACCCCATCATAAAATATCCCTGTCGGAGAGCTCTAAACGGTGAAAACTTATAAAAAAATTGCCATGATAAAGTCCTTGAGCTTCCTAACCGGCATGATAGCAATCTTCTTTTTGCAATCTGCCGTTGAGGCTCAAACAGAGATCCTGCAAAATGAAGATATTATTGTCGTTTATGAGCCACCTTTGAAAAATGCTGCCGGGGAGGTCCTCCAAATTTATCCGGTTCTCAAGCAGGAGCTGGAAGAAATTTTCAGATGGCGTCTGGATGTCAAACCCCAGGTGGTTCTGATTAACAGTAATCAGACTTTCCAAAAAATTGCAGGTAACGCTTTCATTGTCGCGTTTGCAGTTCCTGACAGGAACCTGATCGTAATTGATTACTCGAAAATGAAAACCCGCCCGTTTAATTTACGCATTACCTTTAAACACGAATTGTGTCATCTTCTGCTGCACCATCACATCAGCGATTCAAATCTTGCCAGATGGCTCGATGAGGGAGTCTGTCAATTGGTCAGTGATGGAATCGGAGAGATTTTGCTGGACAAAAGCTGGTCGGGTCTCGATGCGGCCATTATGGCCGGCCGCGCGTTACGCCTTTCACGTCTGACAAAGACTTTCCCGAGGGACAAAGCCTCTCTGATGCTTGCCTATGAGCAAAGCAAAAGTGTGGTCACCTACATTGACAGACAATACGGAAGCAACGCTATTTTAAATATTTTGGGAGATCTTAAAAATGGCGAAACATTAGAAACAGAAATGGCGAAACATTAGAAACAGCAATTTTCCAAAGGCTTTCCCTATCCATCTACGAATTGGAAAAAGAATGGCTCAACCACATGGAAAGCACCCCCCGCTGGCTGGTCTATCTTGCCAACAACCTCTACGGTATCCTGTTTTTTCTGGCAGCCGTTTTGACGATACTGGGTTTTATCCGGCATACGAGACGCAGGAAAAAGATTTATGAAGAATGGGAAGAGGAAGATGAATAAAATATGCTTGACGTAACTACAAAATGTAGCTACAATATGTATACAGGTGCTGGTTTATGAAATTCGAGTGGGACGAGAATA
>JAFDDW010000372.1 GCA_019310665.1 Deltaproteobacteria bacterium | reverse complement strand
TCATAACGAGCCTCTTTAAGCAAATTCTGAATCTCTTTTAAATCCCCCTCCTTGAATCGTCGCTTTATTAAAACCTTAATTGGCATGATGACCTCCATTCGTTACAAAACTGGAAAAAAGCACAGATATTATCATCTGTTTCTCGTTCCTTTGCTCTAATTGACAGATACAATTTTGCAATGAGAAGATCCACAAGGCCACCACCAGTCTCAAAACGGGGGGTCAATGTGACCGCGAAAGGAGGGGCCAGTGGTAACCCTGTGTGTCTGATTGATCGATAGCAGGAGTGAATCGGAAATGTCAATGGGGAACTGAAAAAGAAAGAGGTTTGTAACCGGTTTTATTACCGAACGCGGCACCTGCAAGGCCACCGAAGAAGATATCCGGCGGTTGTTCCCCGATAAAGGTTGACGAAGTTAAACGAGGATCATAGTGGATACGAGAAACAAATTATTTGCACAGATCTCTGATTATTAGTATATAAGTCCTCAAGGCCACTTTTTTAAGTCAAAATATATCCAAATACGAATTTGCAAAAAACCCCCTTACCCCACATTCGGCGAGCCCTTCGGTCATGAGCTCAGGGTCGAATGGCTCATGTCGAGCCGCTTTAGAGAAGAGGGGGGAAACAAGTTTGAAATTTGCACAAAGGACACAACCCTTGCTATGGTCATTGCTTCCGATTGGAAAATTGTTTTAATCGACGATGAAGATGATATCAGGGAGGTCTTGGCCATCGCCCTGCAGGATGCCGGCTACCAGGTTGAAACCGCAGCCGATGGGGCCGCAGGAATCCGACTCTGTGAAAAGTTTTGTCCACAGATCATAATCACCGATATCCGCATGCCCGGAATCGATGGGCTCGAGGTTTTGAAAACCGTCAAGCAGAATTATCCGGACACCGAAGTGATCGTGGCGACTGCCTTTGGTGAGATGGATCTTGCCATTCGGGCCCTGCAGCTCGATGCCTCCGATTTTATCACCAAACCGATCAGCAATGAGGCCTTACATCTGGCCCTCAAACGCGCCCGGGCCCGCTTCACTTCCAGAAAGCAGCTCCAGGATTACACGACCCTTCTGGAAAAGGAAAAAGCTGAAACCGGTCAAGAACTTCTGAAAAATATTGCATTTCAACGAAATCTCATTGAGAGCTCGATGGATGGTATCCTGGGCTGCGATGAAAATGATAAAGTGGTTACCTATAACCGCAGCATGGAGAAAATACTTGGTTTTACCAAGGCCGAAACGCTTCAAAAAATGGACCTTGGCCAGTTCTTCAAGGCCGGAGAAAAAAAGCGCTTTAAAGCAGAATTATCCAATGACAGCTATGGCGGAAAAAACCGCTTGAGTCTTTATGAAACGAGTTTGCTGGAAAAATCCGGACGGGAAACACCGGTTCAGATTTCCGCCACCCTGCTGTTCGAGCAGGACCGCAAACATGGCCTGGTTTGCTTTATCAGAGACCTGCGTGAAATCCGCAAACTCGAACAGGAAGTAGCAGATCAGGCCCACATTCTGCACCAGGACAAAATGATGTCCCTGGGGCGCTTGGCCGCCAGTGTGGTTCATGAAATTAATAACCCCTTGTCCGGAATTTTAAATTATCTCCGGCTGATGGGCCGAATTTTGCGTCAAGGTCCACTGGCTGAAGAGCGTCAAGAAAAATTCCAACGCTATTTAGATCTGGTGGATAACGAAACTACCCGATGTTCCCAGATCGTTTCCAGCCTGCTTAGTTTTGCACGTATCTCGCCGCCGGCTTTCGGTCAGGTCCAGATCGATGAGCTGTTAAATCGCTGTATCCTGTTAAGCCGACACAAATTAGAGTTGAGCAACATCCGGTTCGAATCCAGCATCCCAACCAATTTACCGCCGGTTGAAGGTGATTTCAACCAGCTTCAGCAATGTGTCATCAACCTTATTTTTAACGCCATCGATGCCATGCCGGACGGAGGGACTTTAAATTTAGATTGCCGCCATGATAGTGATCGGAATAAGGTGATTGTCGTCGTGAAAGACTCGGGCCGGGGAGTTCCCCATGAGGATCTTCCGCAAATCTTCGAACCATTTTACACCACCAAAAAAGAAGGTTACGGGGTGGGCCTCGGTCTTTCTACGGTCTACGGAATCATAGAACGGCATAAGGGCAGCATTACGGTTGAAAGCCGACCCGGAGAGGGGGCTGCCTTTATAATTGAGCTCCCGTGTTTGGCCGCGTAAATATTATGGAAACTAATATTGTACAACCCGGCCACAATATCTCGTGCGAGCAGTGGCTGCTCATCATGGATGAATTAAATATTGGTGCCTTCACGGTCGATGTCGATCGACAGGTCTCCGCCATGAATTTCTGCGCCCAGGCACTCATCGGGCAAAAAGATACCGAGGCCATTGGCAAAAACTGTCGGGAGGTATTCGTGGGGGTTCCGTGTTTAGCCAAATGTCCTTTTAAAGCTCCCGGGGACCTGATTACCGATGAGCCGGTCATCCGGATTCAAGATGAAGATCAAAACACCCGTTTCGTGACCCGGATGGCCACGCCTGTTTTTGGTTCCAACCACCAGATCGTCGGGTGTATGACGATCTTACAGGATCATTCTCCGATTGCCGACCTCATTGACCGGATTCATTATGAAGAACGCAGTTTAAAGATAATTCTTGATAACTTGGATGTCGGGATCTTCACGGTCGATAAGGGGGGACGAATAACCTTTTTTAACACAGCAGCTGAAAAGATCTCCGGTTTTAATCGGCGCGAAATTTTAGGCCAACCGTGTTCCGCAATTTTTGGCGGAAATGAAGCCCGGGAAGTCTGCTCAATGCAGAATACGGTCGTTAATGGCCAATCCCGCAGCAGTCGACAGGGCAAAATGATGACGCGGGACGGGGTGCCCATTCCCATTCGGGCCAACTACATGGCGCTTCGAAATGAAAAAGGAATGATCGTCGGCGGCTTGATGACCTTTCATGATCTCACCCTGGTGCAGCAACTCAAACAGGCCATGCGGGACCGCTACACCTTCCATGACATGATCGGCAAAAGCCCGGCCATGCAAAAAATTTTCGAGATGATCAATGTGGTGGCCGCGACGGATGCCACCATTTTGATTGAAGGGGCGACCGGAACGGGAAAAGACCTGCTGGCGAAAGTGATTCATTCCGCCAGTCAAAGATTCGACAAACCATTTGTCAAAGTCAACTGTGCCGCGATTCCGGATAATTTACTCGAATCGGAAATTTTTGGCTATGTGAAAGGCGCGTTTACCGGGGCCGAAAGAGATAAAAGCGGGCGTTTTCAGGAAGCTGACGGCGGAACCATTTTCTTGGATGAGATCGGTGATCTTCCCCTTGCATTGCAGGCTAAACTTCTGCGGGTCCTGGAGGATAAGGAGTTTTATCGCTTAGGAAGTCGACACACGGTGAAAGTCAACGTACGCATAATCTCCGCTTCGAATCGCAATTTAGAGAACATGGTTGCAAAACGGCTTTTCAGAGAAGATCTTTATTACCGCTTGAATTTATTTCGTATTGCCCTTCCGGAACTCAGAGACCGTAAGGTGGATCTTCCCATACTCATCGGGCATATTTTAAGACGTCTCAGCGCTGCCGGCGGCAGCCGGCTGCCGGAAGTCTCCGAAAAAGTGATGGAGATTTTGCTAAACTATAACTATCCGGGCAATGTCAGAGAACTGGAAAATATTCTCGA
>JAFDDW010000371.1 GCA_019310665.1 Deltaproteobacteria bacterium | reverse complement strand
ATTGACACAAATGCTGACCGATCATTTGTTTGGAATTTTGAAATTGGGTCATTGGGATTTGTTTGAAATTTGGTTTTTGGTGCTTGGAATTTTCATGATTCCCATTAAGCAATTAATTTTCTTAAACTCAGTTAATTACCGGTTTAAATGACTTAGCCCTGGATCTCTCTAAGGATGCAAATACTCCGTAAGAAATACCAACAGCGTCTCAATTATTCAACTACAATATAAGGCCATTTGCTCTAAGTACAAGTTGCCTCAGGGTAGGGAAATGACCAAAATTCTAAATGTTTTGGTCATTGAAAGTTGGAATTTGGGATTTGCCCTTCGACTGGCTCAGGGTGGTAAGTCCTTCGACGTTGCTCAGGACCGTGAGCCTGTCGAACGGCTTGTCGAACCATTTGAAATTTGGTGCTTGAAATTTGTAATTTTGTATTTCGGTGTAGGATATATTAAAGTCTGGTATAGAAAATAGAACTCTGGAGATACTGTCTTCGAAGTTTAAAAGAGGTGGGCCACATCCGAAATGATGGTTTTAACCTCTTCACCGATAGCTTCAATCTTCATTGAAAAGCCCGATAACCCGGGCGCCAAGGGGGATTTCGTCGCCTTTTAATCCATCCGGATAACCGGATCCATCCACTGCTTCGTGATGGTGACGAACCATCGGCAAAACATCTTTAACAATCATATTTAGAAACTTATCAAAAATATTTGACACATAACCGTCTTTTCCATATTATCTGCCTTGAATACATGGGGTTGTCCCTGGTTCACACAGGGGCGCCGGAAAACAGTGTCTGATATACGCTCCTGAGAAACGGATATGAGGACTATGAATCTTACGGCAGCCTGGAACGCTGACTTTATTGACAGCCAGTATAAGCGATGGAAAACAGATCCGTATTCGCTTTCCAGGGAATGGCGCTTTTTCTTTGAAGGATTTGATCTGGCTGCCTCCGGAATGAAACCGGCCGGAGAAACAGCCGATGAAGATCAGCTGCGGCGGCAATCCCGGGTTCAGGCCCTCATTTATCGCTACCGGGATCTCGGTCATTTAATGGCCTGTCTGGATCCACTGGCAGCATGCCCGACGGATCATCCCCTTTTAAACCTGGAAGCTTTCAAACTCACGCCGGAAGACTTTGGCCGTGAATTTTTTGCCCGGCGGTTTACAGCATCCGAGAGGATGCCCCTGGGTGAAATTATCCAGGCTCTCAAAGAGACCTATTGCCATTCCATCGGTGTCGAATTCATGCATCTGCAGGATCCGGGCGAACGCAACTGGCTGCTGGAGCGGATGGAACCGGTGCGCAACAGATTGCCATTAGAGGCTTCCGCCAAACGCCGCATATTGGAAAAGCTTATCCAGGCCGCCCTGTTTGAGCAGTTCATCAATAAGAAATACATTGCGGTCACGCGCTTTTCCCTCGAGGGCGGTGATGCGATCATACCGGCCTTAGACCACCTGATGAGTCATGTTGCTCAAAAAGGATGCTCGGAAGTCATACTGGGCATGGCCCACCGCGGTCGATTAAACGTACAGGCCCATATCTTAAGAAAGCCCTATGAAGAATTATTCGGCGAGTTTGAAAATTGCTACAACCCGGATGATCTGACGGGCGCCGGTGACGTGAAGTATCACAACGGTTATCTGGCTGACATAAAAACAGCTGCCGATCAAAACCTGCGCCTGTTTTTAATGAATAACCCAAGCCATCTGGAGTCGGTGGATCCGGTGGTAGAAGGATTTGTCCGGGCCCGGCAGGACATAATAGCCGATCACCATCGAAACCGCGTTCTGCCGCTGCTGATTCATGGGGATGCCGCCTTTGCCGGACAGGGCATTGTAACCGAAACCTTAAACATGTCCCAACTCGAAGGCTACCGAACCGGCGGCACGATTCACCTGGTAATCAACAACCAGATCGGATACACCACCCTGCCCGAAGATGCCCGCTCGACCCGCTATAGCACCGACGTCGCCAAAATGCTTATGGTCCCGATTTTCCATGTACATGGTGAAAATCCGGAAGCGCTGGTACACATATTTCAGCTGGCGGCCGATTACCGGTGGGAATTCGGCAAAGATGTGGTGATTGATGTGGTCTGTTATCGACGCTATGGACACAATGAGGGGGATGAACCCTATTTCACCCAGCCGCTAATGTACGAACAGATTCGGCAGCGGCCTTCATTGCACCGAATTTATGCTGATAAACTACTAGAAGAAAAAATTATTCAAAAAGAAGATATTGAGAAAATAACTGAAATAGTAAACACCCGCTTAAATATCGCCTATGAAGCCGTACATGGCAGCGAATGCCCGTTTCCGTTCCCTGAGTTTTATGATGAGTGGCGGGAAATTGACACCGACTTTACCCATGACCCATTAAATACCGCTGTGAAAAAAGAAACCCTCATATTGCTGGCTCAAAAGCTGAATACCGTCCCGCAAGACTATGCTTTAAATCCAAAGCTGGAACGGCTGTTGCAAAGACGGATGAAGGCTGTCGATAGTGGTTATGGACTCGATTGGTCCGGTGCTGAAGCACTGGCTTTTGCTTCCCTGCTGACAGAGGGATTTCCTATCCGTCTCAGTGGCCAGGACAGCGGGCGGGGTACTTTCAGCCAGCGACACAGCGTCCTTGTGGATATGCAATCCGGCAAGAAATTTATACCGCTAAATGCCCTGGGAAAGAAGCAAGCGTCCTTTGCAGTGTATGACAGTCTGTTGTCAGAAGCCGGTGTTCTCGGTTTCGAGTATGGACACTCACTGGCCCAGCCCCACGGGTTGGTACTCTGGGAGGCCCAGTTTGGCGACTTTGCCAATAGTGCGCAATCAATCATTGACCTGTTTATTGCCAGCGGAGAATCCAAATGGCAGCGGCTAAGCGGTCTGGCGTTACTGCTTCCCCATGGTTTTGAAGGCCTGGGCCCCGAACATTCCAGTGCGCGTCCTGAACGTTTTTTACAGTTGTGTGCCGCAGATAATATCCAGGTTTGCAACCCAACTACGCCGGCCCAGTACTTTCATCTGCTGCGACGTCAGGCCAAAAGCAAATTCCGCAAACCGCTGGTTATTTTGACACCCAAAAGCCTGTTGCGCCTGCCGGCTGCGGTATCCACCCTAGATGAACTTGCGCGGGGCTCATTTCAGTCGCTGATAGACGATACCAGCGCCATAAAGGATCCGCAAACCGTCCTGTTATGCAGTGGTAAAATTTATTATGAACTGGCAGCCCGTCGCCGGGACCTGGAAAGTACCGACATCGTCATCCTGCGGTTGGAACAGATTTATCCCTTCCACCGGGACCCGTTGAAGAAGATGGCTAAAAAATATTCAGGCGCCGAGCAATGGATCTGGGTCCAGGAGGAGCCAAAAAACATGGGTGGGTGGCAGTTTATCAGACCACGGGTAGAAAAACTCATCAAGCAATCTCTGGTGTACATTGGCAGAGAAGCGGCATCCAGCCCGGCAACAGGATTTCCGGCAATATTCAGGCGGGAACAAAACGAAATAATTAAAAAGGCCGTGGGACCGCCCGCCGACAGCCGACAGCAAGCCGAAGTTAGTTAATCGTATAAAATACTCGATGCTGGATGCTCGATTCTGGATACTCGATACTCGATACTCGATACTGGATACTGGATACTCGAACCTCGATATTGGATACTGGATGCTCGATGTCTGGCAAGCCATTTCCTG
>JAFDDW010000370.1 GCA_019310665.1 Deltaproteobacteria bacterium | reverse complement strand
TCCGAAATCCGTTTCCTGAAACCCGAAACCTCGTATGAAACTTCATTCATTTAGACAGGATTTACAGGATCATCAGGATCTTTTAGATTTAGTATTGCTTTATCCTGTCCATCCTGTTGATCCTGTCAGAAAATGGAAATTCATGCCGTTAAGTTTTCTATTTGATTAGACTGGCCGCTTTTCAGGCCAGCGGCGGCGCTGACACCTGAAACCTACATAACACCCTTATGTTATTCTTAACATATCAGTTTATAAAAAAAATCAGCGCTCAAAATTTATGTTTGTCTGAAATAATCTACAGTAAAAACTGTCCAAACAATCCTCTTGCATTTGCCAGGCCGTTTACCAACAGATACAGAAAGCAGATCATTATGCTAAACCCGAAAACATAATAAATAGCGCGACTCGCTTTCGGCGTGCTGTCAATCAAATTGCTTTGCAGGTTGCCTTCAATCTCCAACCGCGCCACCCATGCCGGTCTCTCATGGCGCGCTTTTTCCAGATCGACACTGCCCTCAAACATCGCCAGATCCATGGGAAAGTTGTGCCGCCGAAGGTGTCCAATGAAAAAGTGAATTGTTGTTACATGGGCAATAGCCAGTAGAGCCTCGATGCGATGGACCCACAACAAGACGTTGAACACCCAACCGGGCATATAATGACTGAAAAAAATGGGATTGTACAATATCAACCCGGTTCCTCCCAGAAGGGTTATGCCCCAGAAGACGGCCAGGTAATCAAACTTTTCCCAATATCCCCAGCGATCGAACCGTGGCGCTTCCTTCAAGCCCAGAAGCCAACCGATATGCTGAAGCGCCTGAAAAAGGTCTTCCTTCCGGGGGAGTAAAGAATCAGGGCCGTAAATACTTTGGGGAAAGTGCCGCCAATCAATGTGGATCAGAACGTATATTGCGTGAACGCCCAATAAAGTCAGCATGAAAATACCCACCCACCAATGAATATAAAGCGCCTGTGTGTAACCGCCAAAAAGAGAGGCCAAAAAGCGGCCCCAGTTCGTTTCAATGTACAATCGCGCCAAACCGGTAGCTGCTTGAGTGAGAAAAAACAGCATCAGAAGCAGGTGAAACACCCGTTGAACCGGAGTGAAGCGCTTAATCCTGGTCATCCTGTTTCCTCCTTTTGACAAAACGCTTCTTCAATCCCGACATATAGGTGTCCGGTAAAAATTCTCTTAAACCCCACATGAACGTGTGCGGTAAAATTGCAGCAAACGTACCCACAGCAATCGCCGCCATCATCCAAAATACGTAGAAGAGCAACGGGAAACTTTGCCGGGTACTCATAGCGGCCGGGTTTGGTTCGTGGTTGACATAGGAAGCGAATGAACGGTTGGCCCCTTCATGGCATTTGGCACAGACAAAGGCATGCCGCCTTCTGAGGTTCATCTTTGAGTAGTAGTGCTTGAGGCCGGCAATGGGTTCCGGTCCGTGGCATTGGCGACAGGTGATTTTGGCTCTTCGCTTGTGCAGGTTGCGGGCCTGGCGTGGATGGCACCTAATGCAGGTCAGGCGTTCATAAAACTTCAGGCCCCAGTGCGAGTCAGCCAGGTATTTCCTGCGCCGAACTTTCTCGGCAATCGGTGACAGTGTAATTGCTTCTCTTTGGGGAATACCCCCTCTCACAAAAACGGGATAGGGGCGGGGTTTGGCTTCGTAGGTTTCATAGTAGTGAGAGCTTACCTCACGTTCACTGTAGCGATAAGGTTTAGAAGTAACTTCTTTTTGGGCCCAGGCCGGCACGATGAAAAAGATCGCCAGCAGGAAAAGGCCAATCATAAGCCGGATACCGCACCACAATCGATCCGTATCTTTATGACAATGATCCTGTTTACAAGAAAACACGACATTACAGGTATGATCTTTTAAAAGTCGTATCTTTCCCAAAGAAGATATTTCCATCTACCACCTCTGAGGATTCTGGTGAACCCTTAGCAGACTCTTTTTAATGATACCATCGTAAAGGTCTTGCAGCGTCTTCAGATCCGTGTCCTTGTGTTTGTGGCAGGTCTGGCACGAGTTGGGAACCTGCGGATTTTGCATCGTGTCTTTGGGCAGCAAGGTCACAAACACATGGGAATGCGTGTCACCGGATTCTGCACTTCTGGCAATGCGAGGCATGTGGCAGCCGATGCAGTTGGAGAACGAATGTATGGAATGAGACAAGTTATTGTTGATCACTTGGTGGCACATCAGACATTGCTGGGAGCCGGCTCCTTTGGTTTGGAATTGAGTTGGGGCCACTCCCAGTTGATGGACGTAGTGGCAGGAGGTGCAGGTAACGCCTTCCATGGAATGCGTGGAGTACAGCCATTCGAGATATTGCTGGCCGTGCCCTTTGGCAAACTCTTCGGCATAAGTGCTTTTAATGTCCTTCTGGTCGTAGGAGTTGGTATCGAAATAGCGTCCCAGGGCACGTCCGGGCTGGTAGCCCACCGGCCATTTGGCGCCCTCAACCTGGGTCGACTTGCCGCGGCTGTGGCAAGATCCGCAAATTTGGGTTCGGAAGGCCGCCGGCAGCTGGGAGGGGTTGACGATGGTCAAGCGCTTGTCGAAGACTGCTTTTTCAGGCAGCGCCACGTGATGGGAACCGGGGCCGTGACAGGCCTCGCAGCCGACTCGGGGTTCAACGAAGGTATTTTTTTCCAGATCGACGCCCGTGGCGTGACACCCGCTGCAATATTTGTCCCAGGGCCGCTTATCCCAGTCGGCTTCATAATAATTAATCCACTGGTTGGTCCTGGCCTCATACTGCACCGGAGCGACATAGAGTCGTCCTTTTTTTTCAACCAGAAAGCCCTGCTTCCACTGCATTCCGATGGTGTATTTTATGTCCTCGACTTTGGGGATATAAATCTCGTCCGCCGGTATCTTCAAATCTGTTTGCTGTTTCTTAAGATCAGCCAGAATGACCTCGGGATCGATTTCCGCAATCAGGGCGTCCTGATTTTGGGTCACATCTTGAAGGGTGCGGCTGTGAAGCGTCGTCTTCCAGGAATCGAAGTGTTCCAGGTGACAGAATTGGCACTGATCGGAGCCGACATAGGCCTTCGGTTTGGATAATATTTCTTCGATATCGACTTTAACCTCGCCGGAACCGGGTCCGCAGTTCGCCACAGCAATGACCAGCAATAGTATCAACACGAATTTGAACCAAAGACCTGTTTTCATTTTTCCCCCTTTCGAGTCACCATAATCAGGAGCCGGTGGTTTTCCTGTTAAGTTACATGGTGAGATTTCTCTTCCTTCAACGACAGAAACAAATCTCCCAGGGTGTAAACCAGCAAAAAGGCGGCGATGACCCCACCGATTAGAAAAACTTCCATTATCGTCGGCCAATAGGAGGGCAGGCCCTGTGGGATATTGGGATAGACCTGTCCGGCGACGACAAATTCATATCGCATGACGAAGGTTCCGATCAGGACCATAATCGAGCCCGTCAACACGCCGTTAAGACTTTTTTTCTCTGCGGCCCAGATGAAAACATAGATCGGCAACACGCTCATGAGCCCGACCTCAAACCCCCAGAAACCAATACTGAAGGGACCATTTATAAGAAGCATCACGGGACCCCGGCTGGTCGGATCCAACAGACCGGAAGCCAGGCGAATAATTATAAGAAGAAATCCCACTGCAAGAATCAGAGCCAGTACCTGGGCCATTTCGAAAATAATGGCTTTCAGACCGGGAAATAT
>JAFDDW010000369.1 GCA_019310665.1 Deltaproteobacteria bacterium | reverse complement strand
CAGAATTCAGAGATGAGAGTCTGCTTTTGAGATATTAGTGAATATCATCATAGAGTATATTCGACCAGTTGAAATAATAAGGTGCTGACTCCCAGAATAATTGACCCCGAATATTCCGCAATAGCTAAACCCGCCATCCCGCGACTCCGCTATCCCGCCTAAAGAAAAATCCAGAGACTATCCCGCCTTGGTTGAAAAAGTATCCCTCCCATATTAAAAGGTTGGTTTCGCAAGCCTAACCTTAAAAACAGGAGGGATACCCGGATGCCGCCGACAGCGACACTTGAAGACATTAAAGCATATCAGCAGAAAGTAGAAAAGGATAAAATCACCCCGTATAATCTGCCACCGTGTCCGCGTTGCAGTGTTGAATCAGAATTTTTCAAGATTCACGCCTACCGTGAACGCCGCTTTTTAATTATTATCGAGATGTTAATCAAAGCGGCTTACTGCAGCCTGGTTCGGTTTAGATGTCCTGGTTGCGACAAGACCTTCACCAATTACCCGGATTTTGCAATCCCTCACAAACACTATACGCGGCCGAGCATCACGGGATTTTCTGCCAATTACGTCGAATCCGACAAGATGACATACCAGCAGGCTGTGATGGTCGATAACAGCGCTCCGGGATATCCTCAAAACGATGCTACTCTGGCTCCATCAACAATCCACCGTTGGATTACCAGCCTGGGACGTTTGACCAATACCTGCCGTACAGCCTTGACCCTGCTGCTTCAGGAAAATCCCGTATCAAGCATTTGCCGAGACCTTGCCCGGATAATTGTCCCGCAGCGAAAATATAAAACCAATGAGCGCAAAAAACAGCTTTCCGGCTGCCGCCAGCTGGTGGTTATCGAAGCTTTTTTCCAGGTCACCTTCAAAACCTCAATTTTCACCAAGTTGGCAATACGCTGTGCCTTTAGCTGAGCTATGCTTGCCTCTAAAGATCAAAAAGGAGGCATGCGCTTGGACAAAGAGCAGGAAAAGTGGGCTATCTTCTGGTGTGATCTGCTAAGTCCGGTCATCTATGAAGAAATCGAGCCGGAACTGATCAACCGGTATCTCAAACAATTGACCCAAAAAAAGATCCGTTACCCCGATGGGCGCATCGGCAACCCTTCGCTTTCCACCCTGCGTCGTAAATTCAATCGCTACAGCCAGGGCGGCTTTGACGCCTTGGCCCGTAAGAGCCGAAGCGATCGTGGAAAAGCCCGCAATATTGCAGCTTCAATCATCGGCAAGGCCGTTGAACTGAAAAAAGAACAGCCCTTTCGAAGCCCGGATATCATTAACCGGCTCATAGAAGAGATGTACGGGGTAACCGTGCCCCGTTCGACTCTTTACCGGCATCTTAAACACGCCAACGCGACCCGCCTCAAACTGGGCGTACTTCGCAAAAAGGTTCGCAAACGATGGACACGCAATCATACCCATGATCTATGGGTCGGTGATTTTGAAGATGGACCCTATGTGTTGCAAAACGGTCAGGTGGTACCCACCTATCTGTCGGCTTTCATCGACTGCCACAGCCGATATGCGGTGGAGGCCCGATACTACTTCAGGCAAAATCTGGATGTTTTGATCGATTCTCTGATCCGCGCACTTTCCACACATGGCGCACCTCTGCAGCTTTATGTGGATCGTGCCAAAATCTACCTGGCAAACGCGCTGAGAGCGGCCTGTTATCGACTCAATATCAAACTGCTGCATCGTCCCGCCAAAGACCCGCCGGCCGGCGGTTTGATCGAACGGCTCATCCAGACCATTCAAATGCAGCTGGAAGCCGAAATCCGTGCCGGTGATATCCTAACTTTGCAACAACTAAACCGTTGCCTGTCTGCGTGGCTCGCCGTCAGTTACCACAAAACCATACACTCCGAGACCAAACAACCACCCGAGCAGCGCTACCAAAACGGGCTGACGGTCATTCGCTCAGTGGATATGGCTAAAGTCATTGAGTCTTTCATGCAAAGTGTTAATCGCACTGTTAATAAAACATTTTCCGATGTCCAACTCGATAAACGCTTTTACCGCGTCGATCCCAAACTGCGCGGCGACCGGCTACAGGTTAAATACGATCCGTTCTCATCGTGGGATACCGTCCACATCTATTCGCTCGGCGGTCAATATCTGGGCTGCGGAACCCTTCACGATCGTACAACCGTTATCCCGGCACACCCCCAACAACCGCAAGGCAAACCCGAGCACAGCTACACCGAACTTTTGATCCGACAGCACAAACAAATGCTGGCCGAACAGACCGGCGGCATTGATTACCGTAAAGTTATTCAACGACGGCCTTGGCCTTTTCACGAGTTTGCTAAAACCGTAGCCCAACTGATGGGCAAAAAGGCCGCGCTGGCTGATCTTTCCGCCGGCCAGCTCGAATCGCTTAAAAAAGTCTATAACCAAAGCCTGGCAATCAATCGCCAAATGGTCAAACAGGCCTTTGAAAAGGCCCTTTATCCAACGCTTCCCTATATCATCCGGGAACTTAAACAATTAATCCGAAAGGAGGCAGAAAATGTTTCTTAACCATTTTTCTCTCAACGCACACCCATTTACCGAAAAACCACCCATCCAATGGCTGCTTCGCGATGAGCACACCGACCAAGCCCTGGCAAGACTCAAATTCTTTGAACAACAAGGCAGCATAGCTTTGATCATCGGTCAAACAGGCCTGGGCAAATCTTCTCTGCTCAGGCTTTTTATCCATGAGCTGCCCCAAAATCGTTACAATCCAGTCTATCTTCATCTCACACCATTAAATGCCAATGCCTTTCTAAGACTTATTGTCATCAAGCTCGGTGAAAAACCCCAAATGGGCAAAGACCGTATACTGTTGCAGATCCTTGAGCGCATCAATCAAAATGATAAATGTACCCTTTTTATAATTGACGAAGCCCATTTGATCGATCCGCAAACCCTTACCGATCTTAGATTGTTAATATCTTCCATCGATGAACAAATATCTTTGAAAATCCTGCTGTGCGGACAGGAGAATTTAAGCCGGATCCTCAAACGTTCTTCCCATGCCGACCTGGTTCAGCGCATAACTCTACAATTTATAATGCGCGCGCTGTCAATGGAAAAAACATCGGCCTATATCGATTACCGCATCACCAAGGCCGGGGGCGCAGATAAAATCTTTGAACCCGAAGCCAAAAACCTTATTCATGACTATACCGGTGGAGTGCCACGTCAGATTAACAACGTCGCCACGGCTTGTCTGATCAATGCGGCGGCCCGCGGGTTGAATAAGATAACCGAAGCGCTGGTAAACGAAACAATGACTGAATTACATCTGCCTTAGGGAGACAACCATGTCAAAACACTATAGTGCAAATTTGCTTAGAATGCTGCGTAATCAAATCCCCATCGATGAGGTCATCACCGATTTATTGAACCTTAAGGTGCGCAACGTAAACGCAATACTGCGGTTCCGCTGCCCGCTGTGCGACAACTTTCATACCGCCACCAACCATGAAACCAACTTGGCTAGATGTTTTGATTGTCAAAAAAACTTCAACCCCATTGATTTGGTCATGACGGTGGGAAAATGCAGCTTCGTGGATGCCGTGCAGCTCCTTAAAAACAGTATCGATCAGTAAATAAATCTGCTTACGCTGCCAGTGCTAAATCATGCTTCTGGCAGCGTTTTGCTATGTCAGCTAAAGTGGTATATCCAGGTTCAATTAAATCGAGACGTAGCAATTAGC
>JAFDDW010000368.1 GCA_019310665.1 Deltaproteobacteria bacterium | reverse complement strand
TGTCTCGGCCGGCTTGTCAGGGCCATAAAAAAAGCCAACGGAATTCTGATTGTTACCGCGGACCACGGAAATTCGGATGATATGTACGAGTGCAATTATAAAACGGGAGAAATCATCTACGATGAGAAAACCGGTGAACCCAAGCCGAGAACTGCCCATTCACTCAATCCGGTATTTGCCTATGTGTATGAACCCACCGGCAGCATAAATATGAAGCTTTCGAACCATAAGGATCTGGGTCTCAGCAGTCTGGCGGCAACCTGCCTGACGCTGCTGGGTTTTGAACCACCGCCGGATTATACGCCGAGCGTAATTGAGATTGGAGGAAAAAATGGATAACACCACATATTTCGGAACAGTAAAAAATGTTGGATTCGTCTCAACCCGCCTGGCAGGGACCGATGGTGTCTCTTTGGAAACTGCAAAATGGGAACAAATATTTGAACAAGAGGGTTTCAATTGCTTTTATTTTGCAGGAGAATTGGATCGTCCTCCGGAGCAATCCTACTTGGCAGCGGAAGCGCATTTTACCCATCCTGAAATCGATGAAATCCAGAGTAAGGTATTTGACGTCAGTGTGCGGCAACGTTCAACAACAGAAAAAATTCACCAATTGGCGCGGAAATTAAAGGATGATCTTTACAATTTCATTGAAAAATTCGACCTTGATCTAATCATTCCCCAAAATGCGTTGACCATACCGATGAATATTCCGCTAGGGGTTGCAATTACCCAGGTGATTATGGAGACCGGCCTGCCGACAATTGCTCACCATCACGATTTTTATTGGGAGCGGGATCGGTTCATGACCAATGGGGTTTGGGATTATCTTAGAATGGCGTTCCCGCCGGATTTGCCCAGTATTGACCATGTGACGATTAATTCTTTTGCCAACGCCCAATTAGCACTTCGATGCGGTGTTGCCGGAACTGTTATACCCAATGTCATGGACTTTGAAAATCCACCACCCCCACCCGATGATTACACATCGGATGTGCGGCAGGCATTTGGTATCCAGGATGATGAGCTGTTTGTCCTCCAGCCGACCCGGGTTGTGGCCCGCAAAGGCATTGAAATGGCGATCGAACTGGTAAGTCGTTTGGGCAAGAAAGCCAAACTGGTTATTTCGCATGCTTCCGGCGATGAAGGCTACGATTATCAAAATAGGCTAAAGGAATATTCGGAATTTCTAAACGTGAACACCATCTTTGTCGACGATATCATCGATGAACAAAGAGGGTCTACTGAAGATGGCAGGAAGATTTACACGTTATCAGATATTTTTCCTTATTGCGACCTGGTCACCTATCCTTCCACCTTTGAGGGGTTCGGCAATGCCTTTATGGAAGCGGTCTATTTTCACAAACCGATTGTGGTGAATAGATATTCGATATACACCAAAGATATTAAGCCCAGAGGTTTTCGGGCCATTGAACTCGATGGATACGTAACGGCCACAGCGGTTAAGGAAACGAAAGAAATTTTAGAAAATACCAGTTTATGTGAAGAAGTAGTTAATCACAACTATGAGATCGGCAAGCGCTTTTTCTCATATTCGGTTCTGCGGCGTTTGCTCAAAGGCTATATAGCAGAACATATGACGATAAAGGCCTAACCCGGACAAGCCGGAATTGAAGATTGAAGATTGAAGATTTGTGGTATCGCTTCGCTCTCTCTTTTCTATTTAATTCGATAGAATTCCTAAAATATTCAATCTGGCTATGGCATAAATCATGTGCAAACATGATGTGATTTCTATAAATAGGTACTAAACTTTTTCCGAGACTACGCTCGGGAAAAGGGGCCCCTGCGGCATAGCCGTCAGGCTAAGGTGAAACGAAAAGTTTCGACATTACCACCTAACGGATAACGACCTTTCATTGTAGGAGTTCCCAATACTGTCTTATCTTCCAGATTCATATAAGGTTAGGTCTGGGCCAGGGTGGTCAGGGAGTTGAGTGATAGATCCTGACACCTGAACACTGACACCTGACACCTTCAGTTTCTTACAACATGTTGCCAGAAAAAACCAGATAAGGGCCTAAGGGATGGATTTCATCGTATCCACAGCACCGATTGTCATCCTCATTTACCTGATGACAAAGAAAAACAGTGTTCCTTCCTATTTGGCATTGCCTGCGGTGGCATTGCTGATGTACGCCATAAAGCTGATCTATTTCGCGGCAGCCCCTGATTTGATTCATGCCTCCGTTCTCAATGGTCTCTTAAGTGCCTGGACGCCCATCCTGATTATCTGGGGGGCCATTTTTCTATTTAAAACCATGGAACATTCCGGTGCCATGGATGTTATCCGGACCTGGCTCACTGAAATCACGGATAATCGGGTGGCCCAGTTGATGATCATCGGTTGGGCATTTGCTTTTCTAATTGAAGGTGCCAGCGGGTTTGGGACCCCCCCGGCTTTAGCCGCACCGCTTCTGGTAGGCTTGGGGTTTAAGCCGCTTAAGGTTGCCATCTTTTGCCTGATGACAAACACGGTGCCGGTATCTTTCGGCGCGGTGGGAACCCCGACGTGGTTCGGTTTAGGAGCGCTGCAGTTGGAAAATAGCCAGATATTGAAAATCAGTTTTGACTCCGCATTGATGCATGCATGCGCTGCGTTGGTCATACCTCTGATTGCCCTGAATTTTGTGGTTACCTGGCAGGAAATTAAAGCAAATTTGATTTTTATTTATCTTTCTATTTTAAGCTGTGCCATACCGTTCGTGGTGCTTGCAAAGTTCAATTATGAGTTTCCGGCGATTATCGGCGGTATGATCGGATTAATTATATCCGTTATTCTTGCCCAAAAAGGCATCGGTCTGGTCCCCGAATCCAATAAACAAATCCATAACAGCAGAGTCAGTTTCAAGCAGCTCTTCAAAGCCCTGTTTCCCCTCTGGGGTACCGTGATCATCCTTTTGGTCACGCGAATTCCGGAATTGGGCTTGAAAGGGATTTTAAACTCTGAAACGCCGGCCCTAAAACTCATATTAGGATCCCTGGCCGATATGAGCATCAGCTCTGCACTGGTTATCCGGTTGGAACATATTTTTGGGACCCAAACTTCATGGGTGTTTCAAACGTTGTATATCCCGGCACTCATTCCTTTTTTTCTCATATCATTCATCGCATTTTTTCTTTTCGGTATAAAAAAAGAAGTCGCCAAACGGGTTGCAGCCGAATCCTACGAGCGCATACAGAAGCCGATGCTGGCTCTTTTAGGCGCACTGGTCATGGTAAAGTTACTGATGGTCGGCGGTGAACGAGCACCCGTCATGATCATCGGCAATACCTTTGCCGACGCAGTGGGTCCGTATTGGCAGTATTTTGCGGCGTATCTGGGCGCCCTGGGAAGCTTCTTTTCCGGTTCAGCGACCATTTCAAATTTAACCTTCGGCGGCATCCAGACTTCAATCGCAAAGAATCTGATGTTTGATATTACGGTAATTCTCAGCTTGCAGTCCGTCGGTGCCGCCATGGGCAATATGGTTTGCATCAACAATATCGTGGCGGTCTGTTCGGTTCTGGGAATAGAAAAAAAGGAAGGAGACATACTCAATTGCAGGGCTCTTGCTCTAAAAGTTCAAGATGCTACAGCATTTTTTCAGGAAGCCGCAGCGCGAGTTGAGGAAACAACATGGTCAATATTAAAACGAGCAGCTGTATGGCAACTTAACCGATATCTATGAAACCAACGTTTCTCTCCCCCTTGCCGGCATTGGCTTTTATTAGACCCATGGTTTTGTTGGCACCACATTTAAAAGTATCAAATTAAGCACATTAAGCCTGTTTTTTTAATATAATGTTACAATTATGATATATTATCCTTAGCCAAAGGTCTTGACAGAACACTTATTTGTTGTTATAAATTTGATACATTATTTGTATAAACAATACTTAGAGTTGCAATTATGAGGCATTATGAAGTTTAGTTCCATGAATAACCATGAGGTGCTCAAGGAAATCGGCGTTCGAACTCGTAGAGAGCGTTTAAATCAGAATTTAACGCAGGAAACACTATCACAGCGGGCAGGTGTATCGCGTCGTGTAGTTCTTGATT
>JAFDDW010000367.1 GCA_019310665.1 Deltaproteobacteria bacterium | reverse complement strand
GAAAAAAGATGCTTTGGAAAACAGTCTGGATAAAAATGACAAGCCAAAACCAAAAGGCCACGGCCGCAATGCAGCGGCCGACTATACCGGAGCTGAAAAAATCAAAGTGCCTCACGCTACTTTAAAACCCGGCGATAGCTGCCCGGGTTGTTTAAAGGGCAAGCTTTATGAAATGAAGGTTCCGGAACTTGTCGTACGGGTCACCGGCAAATCGCCTTTGGCGGCCACAGTTTATGAGATGCAAAAACTGCGTTGCAATCTGTGCTTGGATATTTTCAAAGCCGATCCGCCGGCCGACATCGGTGAAGAAAAATATGACGCGGCAGCCGGTGCCATGGTTGCTCTTTTAAAATACGGCGCCGGATTGCCTTTCAACCGGTTACAGCAGCTTCAAGGCTCCTGCGGAGTTCCCCTTCCGGCATCGACCCAGTGGGAAATTGTCGAACAAGTCGCTGATCGGATATACCCTGTTTATGTAGAGCTTAACCACCAGGCGGCCCAGGGAAATGTCATCCATAATGATGATACAACCATGAAGATCTTGGACCTGATGAAAAATAATCAAGAGGATAAACCCGAACGTACCGGCATTTTTACCACCGGTATCCTTTCCATAATCAATGATCGGAAAATAGCACTGTTTTACACTGGACGAAAACATGCCGGTGAAAACCTGGCCGCTTTGCTTGAAAAAAGAGAATCAGAGCGCAGTCCCCCCATCCAGATGTGTGACGCTCTTTCCAGAAATGCTCCTGGGGAATTTAAAACCCTGTTGGCTAACTGTCTGGCCCATGGCCGCAGAAGGTTTGTCGATGTGCTGCAAAGCTTCCCGGAGCAGTGCCGCTATGTGATAGAGACCCTGGCAGCGGTATATAAAAACGATCAGATTGCCAGGCAGCGGAATATGTCCGCCGATGAAAGACTGCGTTTTCATCAGGACAACAGCGACTCGCTGATGGAAGACCTCAACACCTGGTTCCATCAACAGCTGGACCAGCATGCGGTAGAGCCTAACAGTGGCCTGGGCCAGGCCATCGGTTACATGCTCAACCACTGGGAGGCGCTGACCCTTTTTCTTAAAGTACCCAATGCGCCACTGGATAACAATCTCTGCGAGCAGGCTTTGAAAATGGCCATCCTTCATCGAAAAAACGCTCTGTTCTTTAAAACCGAGCACGGGGCCCAGGTTGGTGACCTGTTCATGAGCCTGATCCATACTTGCAACCTGGCCGGTGTCAATCCTTTTGATTATCTCACAGCACTACAGGAATACGCCTCTGAGCTGTCAGAACACCCGGACAGATGGATGCCATGGAACTACGCTGTGGCTTCTTCAAAGCCTGAACCTTCCTGAATCGCAAAACCAAGTAGTCTTATTGCTAACCTGATCGGCAGGGTGCCTGTAAAAATAACGGACTCCCTGCCTCCAAATTGGTGCTCCAAATATTATTTTGCCTTGTGCACGTCTACCGAAAGGACACTGAATAGTTCATATAAAGATATAAAAAATGCAAATGCGCTGCAGTGCTAAAGATGGTTCCGCTTGAAAAAAGGTAATCGGTCAACTGGCGGAGGAGATTGTGTCCTTTCGGCAAGCGTGCATGAAAAATAATCCGTGATGATGTACCATTGGTTATCAAATCATAAAGAAGGAGGATAACCGATGGATCTACCCGCCCCGGCAAACAAGAAGTCCCCCCTTGAACAAGTCCAAGAACAATTTGAGCATTGGCGCCGAAGCAGAGCAAAACGAGGAGCCATTCCGGATGCATTATGGCAAGCCGCGGTAATGCTGTTTCCCGATTATGGCCTGCATCGAATATCAAAAGCTTTGCGGCTTAACAATACCGATTTGAAACACCGTGTCAATGCGCACCGATCAACTTGTGAGCAAACCGATGTCAGCACAGCCGGCTTTATTGAGCTAGGCCGGAGCGAACCGATGCGTCCTGCCGAGTGTATGATCGAGATGGCGGATCAAAAAGGCGCCAGCATGAGAATGTATTTTAAGGGCGAAGCAGGCCTTGACCTATTGGAGCTTGGTAAAGCCTTTTGGAGCAAACGATCATGATTCAAGTCACCCCGCAGATGCGGATACTTTTAGCGGTGCAGCCGGCGGATTTTAGAAAAGGCATCGACGGATTGGCTCAAGTATGCCGGCAGGTTCTTCAAAAAGACCCATTTTCCGGTTATGTTTTTATCTTTCGCAACAAGAAAGCCAATGCCATCAAGGTGCTAATGTATGATGGGCAAGGCTTTTGGCTGTGTCAGAAGCGCCTGTCCAAGGGCCGGTTTAACTGGTGGCCGGCTGACGGCAACTCGTGTTTAAGACAACTGGCCGTTCATGAGTTGCAGCTTTTAATCTGGAATGGTGATTTGGGCAAGGCCCGGGTAGCGCCCTTATGGAAGCCGATCCAGTTGCCCGGCAAGAAAGCGGCAAAAAAGTGATCTTTTGCCCTTGCGTTCCGATCGGCATTGTGCTATTGAGCATTTATGAGTTTGCAATTCAGATATCGGGGCAAGGTGGTCACCAGCGATGATATCGCCTTTATCAATCAATTAATCGGTGAAAACCCCAGCGATAGTCGCTGGGCTTTATCTAAAAAGCTTTGCCGTGCCTGGAATTGGGTTCAGCCCAACGGGGCACTTAAAGATATGGTGTGCCGAGGCTTGATGCTTGAGCTTCACAGAGCCGGGCATATCCGGCTGCCTGCCAAAAAGCGTCGTGTCAACAACCCGTTTGTCAACCGCACAAAGCCTGCGAAAGTCAGCATTGATCAAAGCCCTGTTGATGCCAAATTATCGGAAATTAAACCCCTGCAATTTTGTCAGGTCCGCCGCACGGCGTCGGAAAAGCTATTCAACAGCCTCATCGAACACTACCATTATCTGGGCTATTGTCATCCGGTCGGAGAGCAGCTTAAATATATCGTCTATTCTCAGCAAAGACCCATTGCCTGTCTGGCCTGGTCTTCAGCCCCGCGTCATATCGGTTGCCGGGATAAATTTATCGGCTGGTCGGCACATAGCCGAAAAAAGCATATTCACCTGATGGCCTACAATACACGGTTTTTAATCCTGCCCTGGGTGCATATCAGGTTTTGTGCCTCTCACATATTGGCCCGGATGGCCGGGATGCTCTGCAAAGACTGGCAGGGGATCTACAATCATCAGATCTATTTTCTTGAAACCTTTGTGGACAAACAGCGTTTTGCCGGAACCTGCTATAAGGCTGCCAACTGGATCTATCTGGGCGATACCACCGGGCGAGGGAAAAATGATCACACTTACAAAGCCAACCGTTCGATCAAAGCGGTATGGGGTTATCCGTTGTCCAAAGATTTTCGAGCCCTGTTATCCGGGAGGGTGGGATGAAAAAACCCAAACGGATAGATCTTGATCTTGATCAAGTCGAGGCCCTTTTGAAGCGGGTGGAAACAGGCTCTCTTCAAGACGGTGATTATGAAATCATCAAAGCCATGGTGGAGACCATTCATCTGTTAAGCCAGTCGGTTGACGAAAAGGCCACATCAATCAGACGGCTGCTGCGGATGTTGTTTGGAGACCGCACGGAAAAGCTTGAAAATGTAATCAAAAACAAGTCTTCAAAGAAAAAAGATGCTTTGGAAAACAGTCTGGATAAAAATGACAAGCCAAAACCAAAAGGCCACGGCCGCAATGCAGCGGCCGACTATACCGGAGCTGAAAAAATCAAAGTGCCTCA
>JAFDDW010000366.1 GCA_019310665.1 Deltaproteobacteria bacterium | reverse complement strand
CAAGGCATAAAAATGATACAATCATTGACCTTACGCCCTGCGCCGTGAGCCCTGTGCCCATACCTTTTACCTTCTACCTTCAACCCTATACCATTAATTTCCAGCAACCAGCAACCAGCGACCAGTAACCAGAAGCCAGCTATTTCATCATTAAGTGAGTCACTGCCTGCTCCAGCCCATCGATACTCAACTCAAACATGGGGAAAATCTGGCGGATGACTTGGATGGTGCGGGTGTAGTCCCACATGGATGCGGAAACCGGGTTTAACCAGACTGAATGGGGAAAGGTGTCGGCTAAAAATTTGAGGCATTCAAGGCTCGGCATGCCGCTGCGCTCTTCAAGGTGGATGGAGCCGTCGGTGGCCATGAGTTCGTAAGGGGCCATGCTGGCGTCTCCCACCAGCACCAGGCGGGTTTCCGGATCAAGACGGGTGAATTCATCGATACGCTGGGGTTTTTTATATCTGGCCGGATCCTTCCAGAGGCTGCCGTAGACTGTGTTGTGGAAAAAATAGGTTTTCAAGTCTTTAAATTGGTCCCCGGCATAGTCAAAAAGGGTCTGAACGATGGTGACATAGGGATCCATAGACCATCCACCGTTGTCGATGGCCAGGATTATTTTAAGACGGTCCTTTAACCGCCTGTCAAAAACGATTTCGATCTCACCACCGTTTTTCATCACCTGGTAAATGGTCTCGTCGATATTTACCTCATCTTTGGGGCCCACCGGGATTAGATTCCGCATCCGTTTTAAAGCCTCTCCGATCATTGCATGGGTGAGAGGTCCGCTTTGCGAATAATCTTTATAGCGTCTGTCCATGGCCACTTTAACAGCCGATTTGTTTCTTGATACACCGCCCACTCGCATGCCCCCCGGATGATAGCCCGAATGGCCCACCGGGGAATAACCGCCGGTGCCGATCCACTTAGCGCCGCCGTTGTGCTGTTCTGTCTGCTCCTTTAGGCGTTCTTTAAAATATTCGATCAGCTCTTCCGGGGTAAGCTTGTTGAGGGCCGACTCATCTACGCCCAGTAATTTAGAGAGTTCGCTGGGATTTTGCAGCCAGGCCTCCAGCATGGTTCGGGCCATTTCATCGAGTTCCATGCCTTCATAGTCGGGCAGTTCAACCCCTTTAAAATGATAGGCAAAAACCTGGTCAAACAGGTCAAACCAGCGTTCGCTCTTCACGAGAATGGCCCGGGACGACGTGTAAAAATCATCCAGGGAAGTCACCAGACCCCGGGAAAGGGCCTTTTGAAGGGTCAGAAACGCTGTCGGACTGACCGGCACCCCGACTTCTTTTAATTTATAGAAAAAATCGACAAACATTAATTAAGCCTTCTCCCATTCACTGCCGCCTGTGCTCGGGCGTAGTCCGGGCTTTTCTTAAATAAAACCCCGAGATAGGGCAGATCCCCTTTGGCTAATTGTTTGGGTTTAAAATCAGGATCAGCTGTCAGGGCCCTGATCCAGTTAATTAATTCACGGGTTGCGGGTTTCTTTTCAATGCCATCCAGTTGGCGCACACGGTAAAATGCAGAAATGGACTTGTCCATGAGGTCGTTATTAAGTTCGGGGAAATGCACCCTGATGATTCTGCGCATCATATCCGGATCGGGAAACGCAATATGATGAAAATTGCAGCGACCTAAAAAGGGATCGGACAGATCTTTTTTGGCGTTGGAGGTAATAATAATTACCGGACGAGTTTTCGCTGAAACGATTTTATCGATTTCGATAATATCAAATTCCATCTGATCCAGCACATCAAGCATGTCATCCTGGAAATCGGTGTCTGCTTTGTCGATTTCATCGAGCAAAAGCACGGTCCTGGCATCTGATGTAAAGGCCTGGCCGATTTTGCCCATTTTTATATATTCTTCAATGTTGCTGACATCCCGGCTGGAATCTCCGAAACGACTGTCATTGAGGCGGGTCAAGGTATCATACTGGTACAAGGCGTCGATCAGCTTCATGCTCGACTTCACATTCAACACGATTAACGGCATCTTCAGGCTTTCAGCAACTGCATGGGCCAGCATGGTCTTACCGGTACCGGGCTCCCCTTTCAGGAGCAACGGCATCTCGAGCGCCATCGATATGTTGACAATCTTTGCCAGTTCTTCATCCAATACATAGCGGGTTGCCCCGCCAAAATTTTTACCACTGTCTTTGTCTACCATCCATTACCTCACGTTTACAGGTTCTAATTGGTTGTCCATTGTGACGCTATCAGCCATTAATATATTATCACCTCAAAATTTGCTAACAGGCATAGGGCCAAGGGCATAACGCATAGCGAAATATAAGCCCCTAACAGCATTGACGCCATGCTCTATGCGCTTTGCGCTATGCCGGGGAATTAGCGTTTCCTAATTTCCCGGGAAACCTCCCTCGTAATTTTAAGCACTTTTTGGGTAAGATCAACACTTAAGGTCCCGGTGCCGCAAGTTGGTGTTATCAGGGATTGATTTATCAGGGCGCCCGAATCGATCCCAAGCGATTCGATCTGTTGGATCTTTTCTTCCAGCTGACGCACCAGTGAAGAGGTGGTTTCCTTTTCAAGGTCATCGACGTTCAGCGTCGGAACAATCCCCCAGGCCAGGATTTTACCGGCTTCGAGAAAGGTCTTAATCTGATCGGGATAAAGAATAAACCGGTCAAAATAGGCATAGGCATCAAAGCTGACAATATCGACAGCAGAATCAAGCACCAGCGACCAATCGGTGTTGGCACAGACATGAACACCGGCAAGGCCGCCCGCCTGATGAACAGGCTCAAATACCTCCTCAAAACACTGGTTCACGTCTTCGCGGGAAATGCTGGTAAACTCCGACGAACCATATCCGGCAAGACCGGGCTCATCAAAAAAAATGATTACCGGCTTTTGAAATTGCGACAGCCGCTCAACTTGCCATCGGGCCTTCATTGCCAGCAACTTAACCGCTGCATCTCGAATTTGGGGTTCATAAAATATCGCCCGCTTTTCCTGATCGGCAATGCCGGTACAAAATGTAAAGGGACCGGTTATTTGTCCTTTAACCGCCACAGGTGCAAGGTCACAGGTTTCCAACCTTTTCAAAAATTCGAAAAATCCTCGGGCGGTATCCTCTTTTAAAGCAAATCGAGAGCCATCAAGTTCGATGCTTCCCTCGCTCACAGCCAGATAGTCTTCGTAAAATTGAAGCAGCTCATTTTCAAAGGCCTCATTGCCCGCATTGACAAACAGGTTGTCGTTCTCGCGGCATAAACCCGGCAGACCCGGCGTAAACTGCACCATCATGCCCTCTTCCCTATTAGCCGGAAGCTGAGCCCAAATGGGAATTTCGGGCATATATTCCAGAATAAGGTCCAGGGCTTCATGATGGTCTGCCAGTGGGAGACTGCCGATCAATGTGGCAAGCCCGTTGGCCTTAAACACTTCTGTCACCTCTCATAGCGGTTGTCATAAATATGTTCCATTTGCCAGAATTCCTAACAGAAGAAAATATAGTGTGTAACAGCCTGAAATTATATCAAACATGACAACCGCTATATTAGAGCGTTTGGATCAGGCCATATTGGACGTTATCGACAGCCCGGAGACGACCCAAAAGACCACCGCTATCGGAACGTTATTTAGACAAACGCTCTATCATGACCGATTTTGTTTAGCAAGGTTAAGAACAATTAAATCAGAGCCTGAAATGATTGACACGATAAGGGCCTGATGTTATATTCAGTTC
>JAFDDW010000365.1 GCA_019310665.1 Deltaproteobacteria bacterium | reverse complement strand
GTGGATCAGGTTCGTAGGGAAATCGAAGAGGCTTCCTAGGCCTGGGTTGAACAGCGAATCTCGCTGAAGACGTGATCTAAAGACAGCAGAACCAGGGAAAAGCGAACCGCAGAACCGCAGAATGTCGAATGTCGAAGGGCGGTTTCGCTTTGCTCAGTCTTTTTTATAAAATAGACCGTTCGACCCTGTCGTTTGACCCTGTCGTTTGACCCTGAGGCTCTCGAAGGGAAGCTCACGACAGGCAGAATACAATCCTTTTCTTATTTTCCGCATTCCGCACTCCAACTTCCGAATTCCTGAAACCTGAAACCATAAATCAGCGTGGCCCTGTAGCGCCTATCGCAGTTTACCTTTTAGCCTTTCAACTCTTCCAACCCCTCTCTGGCAAATTGAATGGAATCGTCAAGGGTCAGGGCCATCTGGTAATAACGGATGGCTTTTTCTTTTTCACCCATTTGACGGTAGTTGGCGCCGATGTTGGCATAATCGATGGCCGAAGAGGGATCCAGCACTATCACCTTTTTAAAGTTTTTAATTGCTTTTTCATGTTCTTTCAACTTGAAATGGCAGAACCCCATCAAATTGTAGATATCCGTTCTCTCCGGATCCAGTTTTTCTCCTTTTTTCAGTATATCAAGGGCCTGGCGATATTCTTCCATATTTTTCAAAGCCTGGCCCAGATAAGAATATATGCTGGGAATATCCTGCTCGGTGGGTCCCTGCACCAATGACTGACGAAAATAGGCAAGGGCCGAATCCGGATTATCGATGGCCAGATGGCATGCCCCCAGGTAAAAACTAATATAGTATGTATTGGGAAGTGCCTTTTCCATGGATTTCAATTGTTTAATAGCTTCCGCCGCCGGCCTGTTTTCAAATATGTGTTTGGCCGAAAACATGCCGACGCTGGTGCCCAGAGATCGTTCTCTGAAATGGGCGCCGGGTATAATGGTATAAAAGGCCGGTATCTTCAGTTGGTCGTGCATGGTATTTATCACCAGCGTCTGCATGTTTATTTTTTCAAGCGCAGCGAGGCAATTGAGGATTTCGGTTTTTAAATTGTTGCTTGATAGATCGGGCAGATCGCTGATATTCACTTCTTTTCCGGGGTTGATCACGTACCCGGCTTCCTCGAGCGTGGTAAACTTCGGCAGACCACTGGCGACATAGTTGGCATTCGTGTTGAAGTCGCCGGCCAACTGGGCGACTTCGGTCAAGGTACGACTCAGGGCTTTTTGCGGATCCGGGGTGGTCCCCGCGGTCCAGACGATTTCGCTTAAGGCTGGAAACGTAACCGGGTCATAGGCCAGGGCCCCTACAGTGGGTATTCCGGTGTCCAGAGAGAAATCAGACAGATAGAGCTTTACGCCGGCGTTATTGTATTTTTGAAACATTTCAATCACCAGCGGGTCCGTTACCGATTCAGGTCGAATGGCGGCAACCATCAATTTATTCTGACTGATCAGTGATGAGGTATGTCTTTCAACGATTTCACAAATTCCTTGAATCAAGGCTTCCTCAACACAGTTGCCGGCCGATGGTCCGTTGAATTCATTGATCGCAAAAAACCAGTCAAACGGTATCAGGACTTCCTTTTCCCGGGACAGATTGTAACCCCAGGTCCATTTGAGAGGCAGGGTTTCAAATATTTTACGGGAGGCAGGTAAGTTATCGGATTCGTCATGAACGGATTGGGCGATCATTTCAAAGGAAATGGCCTTGTCTTTAACGTTGGGATAAACATCGGTGAAAAAATTTTCCGGATTTTTGGCAAAATTAAAAAAGCTGAATCGTTCGGCCAGTTCCATCACGGCACTGGCCTCAGCCTGATCGGGGGTGCCGCCTTTACCCATCTGCTTTTTGGTACCGGTGACGGCGGCGGCATCTTCGCCACAGGTGCTGAAATATATCGGTATGTCCAGGCGACCGTTATCAATCCGAAGGGCGCTTTTCAGGATATCCAAATCAATTGTTTTTAATTTTTCTTTGAAACGTTTCACAGTTTCTTTGGGGTGCAATATTTTATCCTGATCCCTGGTAAAGCTCTTGTAGGCATCATTTAAGGTAACGCTGTGATTCATTGAGTTCCTCCTGTGTTTTTCAATTGACCGCTATTTGTTGATTTGATATGGAAAGGTTTCACCTTCGTTATGTGGGGATGTAGCTCAGATGGGAGAGCGCGGCGTTCGCAACGCCGAGGTCAGGGGTTCGATCCCCCTCATCTCCACTTATATACCAACTTGCTATGAAATAAAAGTCTCAGCGTGCATTTTAAAGTATTTTAATCTGCAAGCCGCCGGTTGTAACCAATATTCTTCAATTGGTTCTTTAATAAAGGTGGACCACGTTATATTGGACCATCTCAGAGTAAGCGTCATAGTGCTTCATTCTGACCTCCTTTTACGGGTGGTTTATCATTTGATGAACCACCCGTTTTTTATTCATCACAATTTTGGAGAAATATTCTCGAAAAATCTAGAAGTTTATGAAATTTCATTGATTTCTGATGAATATGGTTTATATTCAATCGAACCCGGAACCCAAACCAGGAGCCTGGCAACCATCATGAAAAGGAAAGCCGAAGTCGAACGAAAAACAAAAGAGACCCACATTAAAATTTCTCTTAAACTGGATGGCCGCGGTCAGACTAAAATATCCAGCGGGATTCCTTTTTTTGATCATATGCTTACCCTGATGGCAGTTCATGGGTTTTTTGACCTATCCGTCAGCGCTGACGGGGATCTGGACGTCGATTTTCATCACACGGTTGAAGATGTTGGACTTGTGCTTGGCGATGCAGTCAGACAGGCCCTTGGTGAACGCCAAGGCATCAGACGCTATGGCCATGCGGTCACGCCCATGGACGATGCCCTGGCATCCGTTACCGTTGATTTGTCGAACCGTCCCTTTCTGGTCTACAATGTGCCTGAGACCGTCGCCGCAGGAATCCCCCTCAACCCGTCTCTGACCAAGGAATTTTTCAGAGCCCTGGTCAACCGTGCCGGCATGAATTTACATATTAATGTGGCCTACGGGGAAAATGACCATCATGTGGTGGAATCCATTTTCAAGGCATTTGGCAGGGCCTTGGATCAGGCCTCATCCCCGGACGGACGCGTTAGAGGGGTGCGATCTTCTAAGGGGACTTTGTAATCTAGCATGTACGAATAAATCACCAAGTTTTGAAATTTATGGATCCTAACCCGGACAAGCCGGAAAATGCCTAAAATGCAATTTAGGCATTTCTTGGAGCAACTTGATTGTTTCACAAAAAGATCTTGCCATATAATGCAAAAAAATAATTTCTAAGATACTATTATGTCCCCAGCAAAAACATTGTGCCACCGGATCCTATATGGTTATCTTTGCTGGATTTTAATTTTGGGTTTGTTTTTTGGCTGTCAGAGCCCGGTCCATGTTTCGGAACCACCATCTGCGCCGTTAAATTTCGAAAAAATTCTGGTTTTACCGTTTAAAGACGCATCGATGACTGGGGGAGAAAGTCAACATCCCCGATGCCCGGTATGCGGCCGGGTTTTTATTTCCGGAGTGGTGACTGACGAGGCCGCAATTTTTTTAACGGATCAATTAGTTTCCGGGTTAAAGAGCCATACCAACTATCAAATCGTTTATACGGGACTTACGACGGCATCGCTGACGGCATTGTATTCAGCCAATGAAACGACTGTGGCGGTAAAAAAGGCCTTGGCCGATAGGGGACGTCGCC
>JAFDDW010000364.1 GCA_019310665.1 Deltaproteobacteria bacterium | reverse complement strand
CTGAGACAATCTATCTAAACATCCAAGCAGGGATGGGTAATAAACGATCTGAAGAAACAATCGAAGAACTAGAAAAACTGGCTGCCGCTTTCCCTAAATTTGCGTTGGCTTTCAACGACCTGGGGGTTTTGTACTACAACGCCGGTGACAAAGAAAAGTCCTTAAAATTCTATGAAAATGCAGTGCAGCTCGATGCCGGGAATATGATTTTCCAAAAGAATCTGGCCGATTTTTACTGCCTTGAGCTCGGCCGCATCGAAGAAGCGCTTAAAATTTATGTGGATATTTTGACCACCCATCCCCAGGACATGGAAACCTTATTGGCCACCGGCCAAATCTGCGTAGCGTTGGAAAATCCGGGAGATGCCAGGGAATTTTATAATCGGGTGCTGGAGCTGGAGCCCGGCAATGAAGATGCGGGCAACAATCTCCAGGCGCTGGATAAACACCCGGCCGCAAATGGTTTGTTGCCGGCTGAATCTGCAAAGACGCTTTCGGTTTTAGCGGATAAGGTTGAATCCAATGATCTTGAGCCGGATCGATCTGTGGCCGAACAACGGGCAGTCACGGTATCCATTATTATCAGCCTTGATGGGATTCAAAACCGGGTCAAAGAGTGTATTAAAAGTGTTGTGGAGCACACTTCAGACACCCATGAAATACTGCTTATCAATCGCCGGGCCACTAAAGGCATACTCAAATGGGCGCAGCAACTCGTAAAGGTTAACGACCATTACCACATCATTGAGTGCGCCAGGCAGGCGGGCCGGGCCGAATCTCTCAACCAGGCGGTCCAAAAAGCCAGCGGTGAAATGATTGTTCTAATGCACAATGATGTGGCGGTGCCCGAAGGCTGGCTTAGAGCTTTTAAAATGTGTATCAACCTTGAGCCGAATATCGGCGTTGTGGGCCCCATGTCCAACCGGACAGAGGGCATCCAACAGATGATCCCTTCCGACGAATCCGACGAGGTTGAGTTCGAATCCGCTGGCCAAACGTTTTATGAACAAAACCAATATAGACGAGTGACCACCCGAAAATTATCCGATTTTTGTTTGGCTTTCCCACGTGAATTACCCGATAAAATCGGATATTTTGATGAACGATTTGTTTCAGAAGAAGTCCTTGTCAAAGATTTTTGCAAACGAGCGGCCTCAGGGGGCTATCAGAATTTAATTGCCGCTGATACGTATGTCCACCATTTCGATCGGCACAAAGTCCAAAAGAGCGCTTCAACGAAAATTTCGGCCCGCGCCGCAGATCGAAAGAAGTATAAAGAAAAATGGAACAGCACTCAAAATCCGCAAACCAAAGCCTTCCTGACGGTTCAGCTTCTGGCAAGAGCGGAAGAATTGAGCCAGAAGGGCCAAATTGATCCGGCCGTCGAAGTGTTACTGGGCGGAATAGGGGTTCAGCCCGAAGATCCACGCTTCTACCTGGCCTTATCTGAATTATTACTGGCGGCAAAAAGATTTCAGGATGCCAAAGATGCTTTGACCGAAATGCCGTCCGCCGATGACAATCAGGAAATGCGAAAAGCGGAACTGCTGGCGTATGCTGAAGAAGGATTGGAAAACTATGAAGCGGCCCAGGCCCAAATTGAACAAGTGCTTGCGATGATTCCCGACCGCGCACCCGCCCTGAACCTCAAAGGCATTCTGGCCTATCGAAATGACGACCGCCATTCTGCTGAAAAATACTTTAAACGGGCGATCGATTTTGATCCGGGTTATGGAGATCCCTACACCAATTTAGGAATGCTATCCCTGGAAACCGACCGGGCGCAAGATGCCCTGAAGTTTTTTGAAAAAAGTTTCCGGCTTACCCCCACGGATCTTGATATTGCCACCAATTACCATTCCTATATCGGCGCGACGGCCGATTATATTAGAGCCGAGGTTCTTGCGCGCGAGGCGGCTGCCCTGTATCCGAACAATCAGAAGATAAAATATATGCTGATCGATTTTCTGGTCCAGCAGGGCAAATATGAGATGGCGATGCCTGATATTGAAGAGGCGATTATTAAATTCGGTACTGATAATGGAATTATTGGTGCCGCTCTGAAGGTCAGAGAGAAACTGGGGCCGATTACTATTCAGAAATTCTCGAAAAGGGCTCCTGTCTCTTTGTGCATGATTATTAAGGATGAAGAAAAGTATTTAGCCCGATGTCTGGCCAGTGCAAAACCCATCGTCGACGAATTGATTGTGGTTGATACGGGCTCTACCGACCTATCCAAAGATATTGCCATCACTTTTGGGGCCAGGGTTTATGATTATGAGTGGAAAAATGATTTTGGCGAAGCGCGAAACTATTCGATTTCAAAAGCATCCGGTGAATGGATTCTAATTCTGGACGGCGATGAGGTGATTTCTCCGCTGGACCATGCGTATTTTAGCAAAATGGTGAAAAAGACTCCCCGGGCGCCGATCGCATATTCCATTACCACCCGAAATTATAACAAACTGGCCAACATTGTGGGATGGGAGCCCAATGACGGCACATATCCCGATGAAGAAGCGGCTATCGGGTGGCTGCCGAGTGAAAAAGTAAGGCTGTTTTACGGCAAGGATCAAATCTGGTTTGAAGGTGCGGTACATGAGCTGGTCGATCCGGTTTTGAAAAGAAATGGCATTGAAATCAAAAAATGCCGGATTCCGGTGCACCATTACGGCCGACTGGACAAAGAAAAGCTGGATCGCAAAGGAGAAATCTATTTTGATATCGGCCAAAAAAAGCTGTCCGCGATGGGAGATGATCTGAATGCCTTGCGTGAGTTGGCTGTTCAAGCCACTATTCTGGAGAAAAACCAGGAAGCGTTTGAATTATGGCAAAGACTGCTTGCCCTGAATCCAAGTCCGAATTTGGCAGCGATTGCCTATGTGAATATGGGGACCATTTACAATCGGTTGGGGAGATTCGAAAATGCCCTTGAGGCAGGCAAAAAAGCCGTCGAGTGTGACCCGGATCTGAAAGAAGCCCGATACAACCATGCAATGGCTGAATTGCATTGCGGAAATGCGCAAAACACCATCGGCATTCTCGAGGACCTGTTAAGCGGTTTCTCCGATTACCCGCCGGCCCAGTTTATTCTTTCGGCTGCCTATTGTTGTGCGGACCAAAAAGAAAGAGGACTTGAGGGCATCAGAAAATTAAGAGACACGCCTGTGGGCGCCCACCTTGACATTCCCTGTTTAGAACTTGCACAGAGTCTCATATCGGCTATAAAAATGGAATATGCCTTATGGGTGCTCGGGGCGGCGATTGAAAGCGATATCGTCAATCCGCAGCTCTTGGCCCTGTTTAAAGAGTGCCTGAACATGAAGCAAGCGACCCAAAAATGTTTACATATTCATCAACCACCCCAGGTAAATTTCAAGGAAGCTATGCTCGAAAATCTACCGCAATAGCATCTAAAATGAAAAAGGCTTCTGTAATCGAGGCCTTTTGTTATTTGTTTATCGGGTTTATGACCATGCGTTTGCATGTCGGTACGTAATTTTGTCAGGATGCTAGGGCCTACGGGGCGTAAGGTGAGCTTCTCAGACCGGCGGCCAGGTTGTTATTGATGTCGATCACAATTTTCAGTTTTTCCGGTGAGGGAAATGCCATGGTTTCAAAAATACGACGATCGATAAACGCGGCCAATCGAAGAATATCCAGGCGCAATTTCTTGGGCAGTTCATGATCTTCGCGCGACAGTTCACTTTGAAAGATACTCCAGATCCGCTGGTT
>JAFDDW010000363.1 GCA_019310665.1 Deltaproteobacteria bacterium | reverse complement strand
AAAAAAGTGGCAGTGGGGCTCAGTGGGGGGGTAGATTCCTCGGTTGCTGCGGCTTTACTGTGCAAACTGGATTATGAGGTTTGCGGCATCACCATGGAAATTTATGACGGATCCGTTCATCTTGATGAATCTGCCAAACATGCCTGTTACGGCCCCGGCGAAAAAGAAGATATTGAATCTGCTGCCGCCATTTGCGAAAGGCTTAAAATTCCGTTTCAGGCAATTGATCTGAGACAAGAATATAAAAATCATGTCATCGATTACTTCCGAAACGAATACCTGGAAGGTAAAACCCCGAACCCGTGCGTGGTTTGCAACCAGAAACTCAAGTTCGGATTTCTTCTGGAAAAGGCCAGACAGGCCGGTTTGGATTTTGATTATTTTGCCACCGGTCATTACGCCCGAATTGTAAAATCGGGCAACCGCTTTTTGTTGAAACGTGCTGCGGACCGCTCAAAAGATCAGACCTATTTTCTTTACGGCCTCACACCGCAGCAGCTGGCGCGCACGCTGTTTCCGGTAGGAGAGCATATCAAGCAGCGGGTCCGGGAGATGGCGCGCTCGCTCGGGCTGGAAACAGCGGATCGCGAAGAAAGCCAGGATTTTATTGACGGCGAGGATTATTCCATTCTTTTTGCTGAAGACGAAATTAAAAACGGGGAAATTGTGGATGAAAACGGAAACATCCTCGGAAGGCACAGAGGCATAATTCATTATACCGTAGGCCAGCGCCGCGGCCTTGGCATTGCCTCATCCAGACCCCTCTATATCTTGAGCATCGATGCCGAAAAAAACAGGATAGTAGTTACCGACCGGGCCAACCTTTTTTCAAAAGGCCTTATCGCTAAGGACCTTAATCTTATTTCTATTGATAGACTTGAGGTTCCCCAAAAAGTAAAGGCAAAAATTCGCTTAAAACACAATGAAACCCATGCAACCGTTTTTCCCCATGGAAAAGATAAAATTAGAGTAATTTTCAAAGAACCGCAAATGTCTGTTGCGCCCGGTCAGTCGGTCGTATTTTATACGGGCAATACTGTAGTCGGCGGTGGTATTATTCAACATTCCCTCTGAGTGATGTCCCTATATTTGAAACGAAAAATAATGACAAAGCCCAAGAGCAGCTTAAAGACTATCTAACTTGTAGGATTACGTTGGCGCATTTCTCATCCGGTGGCAGCAGCCCGTGAAAGCGGGCAATCGTCTTCGGCCGGCTTTATTTTCATATAGCGCTGGCGGTCCAGTACCTACAATTTTGATCTCACCCCAGAATCCAAATATAAACGTCTTCAAAAGCCAAAACTTAGGATATTTTCAGGTTTCTTGCGAAAATGAGTGGACAGATTTGTGGTTAGCTGAACAAATATATTATAGAATAAGACGATCGGCCAGGTTTGACTTAGGCACGCAATATAAACAAAACGAACCGGCAAAAAAGATTAGGTTTGTCATATCCAATCCATAACCTGATACAAAAATGGCAGAACACCGTATATTGTGGTGCCCCCTTTTGAAATCTATTGAGTTTTGGATTTGGATATGAAACAAATATCACAGGAATCGGTGCACCATCGAACTTTCATGTTATCAAGGAATCTGAGATTATCACCCTTTCTCAAGCTAAGGCTATAAAATCTTATTTTGCAATTCCAGATTTTACTAATATCGCGGAATTTTTTCTACATTTTCCCAAGATGCGAGAAATTATTCCACTCACTCAATGGTTAGGCGGCTTGGTGTTCGTTACGCGCTAACTATCGATTCATCTAAAGAGAAATGAGCTAACCAATTCATCCATAATCATTTATTCTTCATACAAGAGAAGGTATTGATGAACACTCGTCCCAGATCAAGAAAAGGTTCGCTTGCTGTCCGCCTTTCTATGTCGCCAACCCGACGAAGTCATGTACTCTGGGTCATTTTATTAATTAGTGGCTTGGTCGCGTTATCTGGCTGCGCCCCGAAGCCACTGATCCAGAATTCTGCCGATACGCCGCCGATGATCCTGGTACCCGCGTCCATGACCGGTGCCGTTGATAGCCGCGCCCGCTTCCGGGAAATCTATTGCGCGATCACAAACCAACGGGGCCAAGAGTTGCCAGATTATCGACCTTGTGAAGAAGCGCTGGTCAGGTTAGAGGGGGAAGGACCGCCCACGGGCAGTCCAGTGGATCTGGGCGGCAGCACCTCCCCACTTAAGGTACTGGTGGTCAATGGGGTCGGGTGGGGATGTGTCAAAAACTTCGTTGACCTTCAAATGACCGTGCCAGCTCACCTCTCCCAGTTTGATCACGAGGTCACATTCATAGACGTAGAATCCCTATCCAGTAGCGCTCGAAATGCCAGTCTTATTCGAGAGTCCGTCATGGCGATGCCCGAACCCAAGGAAGGTAAACGCCTGTTGCTCTTGGGTTACTCAAAGGGCGCCCCGGACATCCTTGAGGCAGTCACCGCCTTTCCGGATTTGCAGCAAAGGGTTGCAGCGGTGGTGAGTGTCGCCGGTGCGGTCGGTGGATCTCCTTTGGCCAACGATGCGACTCAGTCAATGCTGAACTTGTTACAACATTTTCCGGATGCCGAGTGTGACCCGGGTGATGAGGGTGCGCTCGAAAGTCTCAAGCCAGAAGTACGTAAACGGTGGCTGGCCAACCACTCATTGCCTGAGTCAATTCGTTATTACTCGATCATCACCTATCCCAATACGGAGCAGATCTCTTCAATATTGAAGCATACTTACAAGAAGTTGAGTCAAGTTGATTCCCGCAACGATAGCCAGGTAATCTTTTATGATCAGGTGATTCCCGGGAGCGTGCTACTGGGTTACTTGAACGCGGACCACTGGGCCATTGCAGTCCCATTCAACAGAAAGCACCCTTTCATCAGCTCGAAATTTATAGACAAAAACGCATTCCCGAGGGAGGTATTGTTAGAGGCTATCGTCAGGTACGTCGAAGAGGACTTGAATAGTATTCAGCAAATAAGAACTGAAGCGAAATAGATGGGTTTGACACATCTGTTGACAGTGAGCCGAGCAGCGATCCATACAGTAGACCTGGTGAAGTGAGTGGCGCTCATAGTTTGTTCAGGTAGTGTATTAAAAGGCACTGAAAATGATGGTGATATCCTGTAAATCCTGGATTTTTTCATTGGCATTTCTTTTGCTGATCATGCAAGGCTGCTCGTCTTTTACACCCCAGCCATTAGAAAAAGTGGCCTTCCAAGATCGGGCGAAAAGTAGCACCAATGGAGGCCTGACGGTTACTGTAGCGGTACCGACTATTACGGAAGCCAAAGTGATCTATGGTGTCGCGCTGGCGGCGAAACATATCCAGCCGGTGTGGCTTGAAGTCAAAAACGAAAGCGCCGACACATACTGGTTTCTGCCTTCCGGTTTAGATCCCGAATATTTCTCCCCTTCAGAGGTGACCTTCGGTTTCCATACGTCTTCTAATGAAACCAACCGGCAAATTGATGAACATTTACAGAAATTGCAATTCAAAAATCCCATTCTTCCCCAGTCAACGGTATCTGGTTTTGTCCTTGTCCATCTTGACGAAGCCTTCAAAGCAATCGATATCGATCTCATCTCTCGTGGCGCTGTCAAGAGCTTTACATTCATTATTAAAGATCCGGATTTCAAAGGGGACCATAAGCTGGTCGATTTCGAAACCCTGTACGACGCAGAAGATATTATTAACATTGAAGATGAAGAACACTTTCGTCGTGCGCTCGAAG
>JAFDDW010000362.1 GCA_019310665.1 Deltaproteobacteria bacterium | reverse complement strand
TCGGCCTCTGTGCCGACCAGCAGCCAGCAACCAGGAACAAGTGACCAGAGACCGGCAATTTCATTGCCACACTCCGTCAATCTCAACACCGCAATGGATGCATTTGCCGTTTTCAATCCCCAGCTTTCCCACCCGAAACCCCCGGCGCTCGATCACGAGTTCGCCGCAGCCATAGCAAAAGGTATTTTCACCGGTATCACCGGGAACATTGCCGGTGTATACATATCTTAGGCCGGCATTTAAGCCGATTTCTCTCGCTGCAGTGAGGGTTGCAATCGGTGTGGCGGAGCGGTCGGTAAGTTTATAAGTTGGGTGAAAGCGGCTGATGTGCCAGGGCGTTTCCGGACCCAGGTCTTCAACGATAAAAGCGGCTAAATTTTCTAGCTCGGCCGGGTCGTCATTTAGACCCGGTACAATCAAAGTGGTCACTTCGACGAAAATGCCAAGGGTTTTCATCAGTCTCAAGGTTGCCTGCACATGTTTGAGTCGGGCGCTGCAAAGTTCTTTGTAATATTTGTCGCTAAAGGCCTTCAGGTCGACATTGGCGGCATCCAGATAGGGGCTGATCATCTCCAGGGCTTCGGCGGTCATATAGCCGTTGGTGACAAATACATTGCGCAACCCTCTTTCATGGGCCAGCCGGGCGGTCTCATAGGCAAATTCAAAAAAAACCGTGGGCTCGGTATAGGTATAAGAAATGCTCCTGCAACCGCCCTGCTCAGCTGCCTCAACCACTTCCCGGGGCGTGCTGCTGCTGCCCATGATGGTGCCTTTGTGATCGGTGGGCATCTGGGCGATGTCGGCATTCTGGCAGAAACGGCAGCGAAAATTGCAGCCCACCGTAGCAATGGAATAAGATAGGGTGTCGGGCAGAAAATGAAACAGGGGCTTTTTTTCGATGGGGTCAATGTGCCGGGCAACGAGATTGCCGTAAACAAGGGTCTCAAGGGTACCGTCCCGATTTTCGCGCACCGCGCATATTCCGCGGCGGCCGTCTTTGATCACACAGCGATGACTGCAGAGGTTGCATTTGACTTTTTTGTCATCCAGCGGTTCCCATAGGTAAGCTTTCATGATAGCTCCATTGAGGGGGTTTGCCCGTTGGCCGGTTAGCCCGTTGGTCCGTTGGCCCGATAGCCCGTTGGCCCGTTGGCCGTTTAACGGGTGAATCGGCAAACCTTCTTAAGTCATCCCGTCGCAGCGCCGCTGGGATCCTTGGTCTGATACCGTACGGTCAGCGGCCGGGTTTTTAACCGGGGAACCAGGATCACCACCATCCCGGCAAAGGCACCAAACGGGCAGCGTTGAATAATTTTTGACTGTTCCAGATTGTAGACGAACTTGCCCGATGGTATCGGCAGCTGGCAAACGGTGCGCCATGATACCGGCACCTGACCGATAATTAACCGGATCAATTGTTTCAGCTCCCAGACGCTGAAAAACCGGGCGTGATTGAATATGGTCGGTGTAAAAATTCCCTTGACCCGCCGCTGAATTCCCTTAAGCGCATAGCGGTTGTGCACGCCGATAAAGACACGATCTTTGGTCACCCGAAATGCCTCTTGCAGCGCCTTTTTGGGATTATCCACAAATTCCAGAGTCGTAAAAAAACAGGAGTAGTTAAACGAATTGTCATCAAAGGGCAGGTCTTCAGCATAACTACGGTAAAGGTCAGCACGTTCCCCGATTTTTTCCAATGACATATCCAGCATATAGGTGGACGGATCCAGGCCGGTGACCTGCAGCCCCATCTCAAGAAATGCCGCCAGACATGCCCCGGTACCGCAGCCAATATCCAGAATGGATTCACCGCGCATGGGTTGAAGCAAATCCCGCATCAGCTGCGTTTCCAGGTCAAATGCGGCTTTGTTCTGCGGCCGGTTGAACCATTGCTCATAGCTGATGGCTTCATTAAAATTAAAGACGTGTCCCATGCTTGGTAATTTAAAGAATAAATCGCACTTTATCAAGAAGTTTGATTCTTCTTTTCGGGAGGATCTGTTTGGGGTTCTGGACCAAAACCGAAAAGGGCCCCTGGAAAGGAAGACGACTTTGATTTCGGCTGGGATCTACGATGGTCCCGCCGTTTATTTTCCGGACCTCTGGTTATCCCTTGAGTGGATCTTTTCGGGTGGGGTTTTCTTTGGCGTGCAAACGGTTTGGAACGGTCTTCAACAAACCAGTCATCTCCGGGCCAGACCACCGGAATCTTGTAACCCAGCATCTTTTCCAGGGGCTCGAGATGAAAAACATAATGCTCGCAGGCCAAGGATAGCGCCCGACCGGTTTTGCCGGCCCGGGCGGTACGCCCGATACGGTGGATGTAGTTTTCTGATTCCTGGGGCAGATCATAGTTAATGACGTGGCTGATATCCTCCACATGAATGCCCCTTGAAGCCACATCGGTGGCCAGCAAAATTTTGATCTGACCTTTTTTAAACTGCTCCATCAATCGGAAACGCTTGGGCTGGGGGAGATCCCCGGTTATCCCTTCGGCCGGCCATCCGTTGCCTTTCAGCTTGTGGGTCAGCATTTCCACCCCGGCCTTGGTGTTTACAAAAATAAGCATCCGGCTCCAATCTTCCTGTTTTAAGAGACCCAGAAGAAGGGAAACCTTTTTGTCGCTGCCCACGTGATACAAAGACTGCTCGATACCTTCCACCGTTACTGTTTCGGGGGTGATGTCAATAAACTCGGGCAGATTCATGAATTCGTAAGTCAGTTCCAAAACCCGGTAAGAAAGGGTCGCTGAAAACAGCATGGACTGTCTTTTTTCATAATTGGGAAGCTTGCGCAGGATATAGCGCATGTCTTTGGCAAATCCAAGATCCAGCAGGCGGTCAGCCTCATCAATCACCAGGGCCTTAATTCCTTCGGTTTTAAATATTCCCTGCTTATAATAATCGATAATTCGGCCCGGGGTACAGATGATGATATCCACCCCCCGGCGAAGCGTGCCGGCCTGTTTAAGATAATCGACACCGCCCACGACCTGGACCATGGTTAAATCCGTATGGCGGGCAAGAATTTTGGCCTCCTCATAAATCTGACGGGCCAACTCCCGGGTGGGTGTAACAATCAGGGCATAGGGCAATCGGGGACTTTTTTCAGGCAACGCTAACAGCCTGGTAAAAAGGGTCACCAGAAAGGCGGCTGTTTTCCCGGTACCGGTCTGGGCTTGGCCGGCCACATCGCGACCGGTCAACGACAGCGGCAGGGTTCGAGCCTGGATGGGGGTACAATAAACGAATCCGGCATCGCGCAATCCGGTAACAACAGCGTCAGGCAGATTAAACTCATCAAACCTTGTCTGAGTCAAAAATTCCGGTTTTTCCGCCCGCTGGATTGGCGATGATGATTGGGGATCTTCTACCATTGATTTTGTTAGCTTAAAATAGGCTCCAGTTAAACACCGGTTATTTTTCCAATTTTATTGTTGGGTTAATTATACTCACATTTCTGATTATTGCAAGGCCTGACGCGAGCCGCTTGACAATGAAGTTTCACTGGACCATATTGGAACCGTCAACAGGTTCAGCGCCGCCTTGTGGCCGCGAGCGTCCGGCCAAATCAAAGAAGAAACTAATGAACATCGAACGTCGAATAAATGAATTCTGCCCGTCGTGAGCTTCCCTTCGAGGGCCTCAGGGTCTAACGACGGTGTCGAACGGTCCATTTTAAAAAAAACTGAGCGAAGCGAAACCACCCTTAGACATTCGATATTCGATATTCTGCGGT
>JAFDDW010000361.1 GCA_019310665.1 Deltaproteobacteria bacterium | reverse complement strand
AATACACAAATTTTATGGAGAATTTTCAAGGTGTTACTTAGGCACGATAATTTGGTATTGGCCCAAATTTATTTTATTGGTTTATGATATTGACAATAAATTAGATGGGGCTCTATGATAATTGCCACAGGATAGAATTCGAGGAGAAAACCTATGGTTGATAAAAAGCTACCACAAAAGTGGGATGAAAAAGCAGACATTATAATTGTAGGCAGTGGTTTTGCAGGGTTGGCCGCAGCAATTGAGACTAAGGAGGCTGGCAGTTCAGTCATAATATTAGAAAAAATGAAGGGCTATGGCGGTAATTCTACGATTAGCGATGGCGTTATTGCCGCTGCTGCTACGAAAATTCAAGCAGATCTAGAAATTACCGACTCTTCACAACATATGTATGAGGACATGCTTAAAGCCGGTCTTGGTCTTAACCAACCGGAATTAGTTCAGGCACTAACAGAACGGTCCAGTGAGACATTTCAATGGACGATCGACTTTTTAGGCGTTAAATATTTGAATCGTGTAGACCAATTCGGTGGACATTCCGTTCCAAGAAGTTACACCACTTACAACCGATCCGGTTCGGCGATTATCAAACAATTGCTGCAAAAAGTAAACGATTTGGGAATGAGAATTAGAACAAAGGTGTTTCTCCAGACAATCTTAGTGGATTCCAAAGAGAGGATTTGCGGCGTTCTTGTACGGGATGGATATGAATATCCGGATGCGACGACCGGAATTGCGAAATACATTAAGGCCCGTAAAGCCGTAATTCTTGCAACGGGGGGTTTTGCCAATGATATCGAATTGAGAACCAGCCAGGACCCCAGGCTGACCAGTGAGATCGGAAGCACAAATAAGTACTCAACCACAGGAGAGGCATTGAGAGAAGCACTGCGAATTGGAGCAATGCCTGTGCATCTCTCATGGATTCAGCTGGGACCTTGGGCGTCTCCAGATGAAAAAGCTTATGGTATTGGACCAGACTTTGCCAGTTATATTGCCTTTCCGTATGGCATAATGGTTAATCCTAAGACTGGCAATCGTTTCGTTAATGAATTGGCAGATCGTAAAATACGCTCAGATGCTATTTTGCTGGTTGGACAGCCATGTATCGGAATTGCTGATGAAGAAGGAATTAGGGCTTCGGGGCATCGAATAGAGCACTGTTTACGAAAAGGAGTGGTGAAAAAATTCAACCAGATTCATGAAATTGCTGACTATTATCAAATTCCGATTCATTCGCTAAAAAAAACTATTGAACAATTTAATGATTATGTCGACCAACGTTTTGACGAAGATTTTAATAAGCCGATACTATCGAATGCAAAGCCTTTGAGATATCCGCCTTTTTTCTGTATTCGCCTATGGCCGAAAGTGCATCACACAATGGGAGGCGTTTTAATAAACTCGAAAGCACAGGTCCTCAATTTGTCTCTCCAACCGATGAAGGGTTTCTATGCTGCAGGGGAAGTTACCGGCGGAATTCACGGTGCATGCCGTTTGGGCAGTTGCGCTATTATCGACTGTTTGGTTTTTGGGCGTATTGCGGGTCGGTATGCTGCATCAAATCAAAAAATTTAATTTTTGTTTTATTTAGGCTACCGGCAATAAGTTTCAAGCAGTTACAATAAACTCATGAAATGCCCTATCAGCATCTGTGATTGTGGAAGGAGACAATTGGCGTGCGGTTTGCTGCTACATGAAATTTAAGGATTGGAAGATGAAATCTACGATAAAATAGATGGGCTTAGGGGGTGTGGGAGGAGGCACGAAACCCCCAATCCGATACCTATCAAAATATTATGTATTGGAAGAAGTAAGATCCAATTGAATTCTTTGAGCATTGTAAAATAAAATCTCATCCCTCCCGGATCTTTTGTCAGACACAAATTTATTGATTTTAGTAATATCTATGATAATTGTTATTCACATTGTTTTTAACTCACTTAATTTATCATAGGACAGCTTGATATGGCAGGCACGCTATCCATTGATCCTATTATAAACACCAAACTGCACCGGCCCCCTGTGGACGAGGATCATCACCTGAATCCATAAAAAAAGCAGGAGATAAATAATATGACTCATTTAATCACGCGACGGTTAGGTCGCACCGGTCGTAACGTTACTACTTTAGGTCTTGGGGGTCAGGCCTCCCTCCAATGGACCGCCGAGGGTGTTGATCCCATTGCCATCATAGAAAAGTCCGTTCATTCGGGTAGCAACTATATGGATACTTCCAAGGTCTACGGTCCTAGTCAAAAAAATTTCGGTGAGGCTTTTCGTCGCTTGGGCCTGTCTCCAGAAGCAAGAAATTATGATTCAGAGGCACGTAATGGATTATACTTGGCTTCAAAAACCCATATCCGATCAGTAAAACGGCCAGAAGGGGAACACTTTCACTCCGACTATAGTGAGGGGATGACTGACGGTTTTAATGTTTCAACTGCGGTGGATGATGTTCGCCGATCTTTAAGTCTTATATTCGGGGACGGCAAAGGGGCATATCCGCAAGTCTCCTATCTGGATTGTTTACAGTTTCACAATATAAACACCATGAATGAAGTGGACATGCTATTTGAAGGCTTTTATGATCCCAGGCCGGATCGTGAGTGGATAGGGGCTCTGGCCGCCATGATGGATATTCGTGACGGTACGAATCGCACAGGCTTTAATCCAAAAAAAGAAAAGCTGATTCGCCACATCGGGATTTCAGGCCATTGGAATTCGGCCGCTCTCATGTATGCCATTCAGAGAGATACCAAAAGGGTTTTGGACACCTTGCTTGTTACGGTTAATCCCGGCGACTGTAGGTTCATGCCCCATAGATATAACGCCATTGCTGCGGCAAAGGCCGCAGGCATGGGCGTTATTGGAATGAAAGTTTTTGCGGACGCAGCCTATTACCATAAGGAATCAAGGTTTTCCAACAATCCGGAGGATGTATATTATAAAGTAGGATCACCAGAATTGCCCAGCCAAGACCTAATTCGTTATGCCTTGTCTGTTGATGGTGTCAGTACCCTAATCATAGGTATCGGCCATGTGGATGATGATCCGGCCAAATGCCAGCTTGAACAAAACCTAGCGGCTGCTCAAATTGAAACTCCATTAGTTCATGAAATCATGACCAATATCGAGGAAAAAATAGTGTCAGCCGAAAAAGAAAAAGCCAATTGTTATTTCCAGCGCACACCTATGGGATTGACACCGCCACGTAATGTGGGGGCAGAGGCAGATACATCAATGCCTGAACTTCAGCGCACAGCCGTCCGTGTAAGCTGGGATACGGCATATGCCGGTGCTGTACCTATTGAACGTTATGATGTGCTTCGAGATGAAAAGGTCATTGGCAGTGTTCCTCATAGCCCTCAGATTACCTTACAGCGGTTTTATTTTGATGATGTTTTGGATAAGGAGCACAAGGACAGTCCCCACAAATACCACGTAAAATCAGTTGATGCATCCGGCACAACAGCCGAGAGCCCTGCCATGATTGTGGACGCGAGAGTCTCATTATGACGATAACCGAATTTATCGTCGTGTGACCCACTTGCAGACGCTAGACACCAATTTTATTTGGATACTACTTACATATATGAAATTTTGCGATTTTACCGATTGCCTCAATGTATCATCATTGCGACACGATCAGTGTTTTAACTGGATAACCTTACAAATGTGATGATATCCAGAGATGTATAATTACCTGCTACGGGGCTTGATGCCAGAATGAAGCTGTTCATCTACGCAC
>JAFDDW010000360.1 GCA_019310665.1 Deltaproteobacteria bacterium | reverse complement strand
CAGTTTCATGTCAAGCAAGCAGGCGAGCAGCAATGCTTTGCCTGTTCCCTTGCCACGACAAGATCCATCCACGCCAATCGGCCCAAAGAAACCCAGCGCTGTTGCATCGGAGCAAGCGAAACCGATGCCCCTGTTGTCTTTTACGGCGACAAAGCAGGTCTCAGGCTTGTTGGATATTGCTAAGTTAGTCTCGCTTGCCCAGGCGTCGGAGGACTTTTCTCTCACCCAATCAACGATGACATGCTTTTCAGGTCCTATTGGTTTACGGATCGTAATGCCGAGATTCTCCTGTTGTGCAAGAAAGCCCCAGTCATCACTAAGTTCATATAGCCTGACAAGCATATCCGACATGGGTCACTTCCTTTCTGGAAACATAACGGCTGAACTAACAGGCAGGCGGTGTATACAGCCAAAGTAAATTTAAAAGATAAAACATCGCAAAGCTTAAAAGAATAATTCGGCGATATAATAGCCTGTCATGTTCAGTGAATGGTTATAACCCTTCAAGCACTCTGAGCTTGTAGTACATGAACTTCATCATCAAGACGATTTTCAAGGTTGTCTTCTGTTACTTCCAGTTCATAACGAGTTTGAAGATTAAGCCAGAACTGAGGAGACATGGCAAAAAATCGTCCCAACCGTAAAGCTGTATCAGCAGTAATAGATCTTTTCCCGTGGACAATTTCGTTAATACGCCTTGGTGGCACACTTATGTCCTTTGCTAGTCGATACTGGCTGATTCCCATCGGATCTAAAAATTCCTCTTTAAGTATTTCACCAGGGTGAATGGGAGGAAGTTTTTTTTGTTTCATATTATCCTCCTAATGATAATCTGTAATTTCAACATCGTACGAATCTCCATCTTTCCATTTAAAACATATACGCCATTGATCATTAATGCGTATGCTGTGTTGGCCTTTACGATCACCTTTTAATGCTTCTAATCTATTTCCAGGGGGGACTCTCAAATCTCCAATTTCTGTAACTGCATCAAGAATTATGAGCTTCTTACGTGCAGTATTCTGAATATTTTGAGGCAATTTGTCTGAAAAATAGCGATTAAATATTTTCTCAGTCTCTTTGTCTCGCAATGATTTGATCATGAATAATATAATAACGCATTTCGTTATTAACGTCAAGCGTTAAGTTATGGATGTGAAATATTGGAATGTTTTAAAAAATTTAAGGTTATAACAGGCTCTTCAGCCGCAGCGATTAGCCGTTGGCTGCAAGAGCAAGGTTATGCCTGTTCTTTTATATGACTTCTTTTAAAAATCCACTGGCGTATTTGTGAAGCACACTTCCAATTAATGTTTGATAGGGGATGCCTTCACGTGCAGCTCTTCTTTGTAAGGCAGTAAGGTCATTTTCTGAAATTCTTATATTGATCTTGCGATTCTTTTTAATGTGTTCATGGCTATCGTTTGATAATCAGCCTGCGATTTTGAGGGCTTTAGACTCCCATTTTCGTATGCCTCTAATATTTCTTTCTCGTATTCGTCGAGGATTATTTTTTTGTTTTTTAACCATCTTTTCCTCCATAGTATTTCTTAGTCGCCTTCCTACTTGGAATAATTGTTTTAAGAAAATACTCGTTTTTGTCTATAACACATGGAACTATATAGGCATATCCTTCCACATCAATTATCAGAATATTTTGGTTTGGATACTTCTTCTTATTGGGATGATCCGTTTCGGGGACTCTGGGGTCAAATCATTAATCTTGACAAATGGTGGGCCTTTGGGTTTGGGGTGTTGTGATTTGTCAAGAATAAAGATTTGATCCAAATCCCTCATCTTGATTGGTGTGGCATACAAACCGGATATCATAGTCAAGTACTCTATCAATTTATAAATTAATGTACGTCCACAAAGTCCTTTCCTATTCCCAAGTGTACTTTTCGTTAGACAGTTTGTTGGTAGGGTCGTCTTCGTTTATCATCTGTTTTATAAGCTCCCGTTCTTGAGTCAGTGGTATGCGTCCTGTCAAATGGGTATGACATACCTGTTCGTCATCCTGGTTTGTAAAAAAGGCCTCAGCCTCAGCGTAACCACTTTCCTCTATCTTAGTTATCGTAATGGCGCAATGTATGGTATCGCCGAAATAGACAGGTTTTATGTATTTGAAGTTCATGCCAGTAGCGAGCCAGCCTACTTGTCCACCAAACTCGCAAATCATTGAACCAACGAGAAGTCCATGGCAAATAAGACCTTTAAAGCCCTTCAAGTCGGCCCACCGTAAATCGTAATGAACAGGATTGTAGTCTCTTGTTATATCTCCAAAAGATATGGTCTCATCTTTTGTGAATTGACGCGTATAAGTGAATGAGTCGCCTTCCTTAAGCCCTTGAATAGCTCTTATCCGAATTGGATTTGGCATTTTATCTTTTCCTATTAATGTTTGATACTCTTGATATGCTTGCAGTTATTGTTAGAATTCATCAAAAATACTACATAACATTGGTATTCAGTTGCGCCAAAACAATCACCGCAAACGCACCTAAAAGGAACATTACTTTGAGCACTTTAGGGAGCACATTTGGGACGTACATTAGTTTATAATTTACTGTTAAGCTTTTAACGAGTACCTTTTACGATCTATACCGCTGGCAATAATATGATGGAGCGCACCCGGTGCATCTATTCTTGATTGGCGTGCCATACAAACGGATATCATAGTTCAAGTACTCTGTCAACTTATAAACTAATGTACGTCCCTAAAGTCCCCACCCCAAAGTCCTCAACAGAAGCTATTTTCTAAAAAATAACAGCTTACGTTCGGAAATCTATAAAAAATATGAACGACTGTCAAGCCCGGGGGTGAGAGCCGTGATTCGTGATGGTTTCAGAAGGAAACCTGAAAGGAATTGAGACCTTCAAGAATCCAACTACATTGCAGCAAGCTTGAATTTCAAGGGGAACGAAATCGGTTTGATATCCAAATGAAAGTTTTAATCCGAAGACCAGGGATCACGGGCCTCCAAAATGATGATATCTACACTCCGGCCCCCGTGCGGTGTTTTAGCAGAGATCAAACATTCTGAAATTTTCGGAGTTGTGCGGTGTTCAAACAGATATTTAAACCGGTAGAGAACTATTTCGGGCATAGCTTATCGGGCAAGAGATATACTTCGGGCTGAATCAAGATCACATGTTTTCCATCTATGATTTCGCTCGAATGGTGGTGTATTGCAGGCATCAATGATTGGAGGCTTAGAATCTAGAGTAAAGATGTCATAAAATACCAACGTCAGTGTTAACCGGCTGCCGAGCGAAGCGAGGGCACCACAAACGGGACGCTTGTGGCAGTCCGGTTCAACACCTTGTTAGATTAAATTGTCAATATCGCCTCGATCTTGTACATTCCCTTCGACCCAGTCTTCGCTGTCTACTGTACAGTTCTGTTTTCCGCTTGCATCACAGAAAAGGAATTATTGTCATCCTTGTCCACCCAAGGTCCATATCTCGCGCCCGGTCTTGAGGATCTTCTTGTGGATCTTTACGTCATCAACGCCCTCGGCTTCGGCGATTGAGAGGAGCTCAGTGACGTTCTCGGGGCTTCCGTCACAGAACCCAATGGGGCGAGGATTATTGGGCTGATTGAGTTGAACCTTGAACTCGCCGCGGTCCCAGCGTGTCTGCGTAGAATTGTCGTATGGATGAATCATATGGTTGATGTACTCCTTAATTATTAGATGGACGAGTCCAATGAATTGCATGCATATTTATCTTGTAATCTAACAATGTTTATACAGATCCGT
>JAFDDW010000359.1 GCA_019310665.1 Deltaproteobacteria bacterium | reverse complement strand
AAAAAAAATGACATAATGACTCACTCGGTATATGAAACTCGGAATCTGGGTCAAAAAATAGGTACACTGATAAAACACCCGCTGGACATTGCCCTCGCCGGAGACCTCGGCAGTGGCAAGACCGCCTTGGTGCAAGGCTTGGCAAGCGGCCTCGAGATCCCGTCCGAATACTATATCACCAGTCCGACATTCACCCTGATCAATGAATATCCAGGGCGTTACCCTCTGGTTCATGTGGATCTGTATCGCCTGGAAAATATCAACGATTTTGAAGACATCGGTCTGGACGATCTGATGTACGATCAGGCAGTCATAGCAATTGAGTGGGCGGACAAGCTGTCTGACGGCCTGCCGGCGGAGCATCTTGCGATTACTATGGAGATCATCGATACTGATTGCCGCAAACTAAGTCTGGTTGCATCTGGACATAACGAGGTGAATTTGATAATAGCCCTTGAAGATGCATTGTCGGGATAGCTTCTACCCAACCCGCATAACCCGAAAACACAAAAAAAATGATGGCATAATGCATCCTGTGACTGTTTACTAAATAACTTGATGCTTATAATTATTTGCGTTTTTATGGAGCAAAAATGAGCTTAATCGTACAGAAATTCGGAGGTACTTCAGTAGCGGATCCGGAGCGCATCATGAATGTCGCCAAACGGGTTGGCAACACCTATGATCAGGGAAATGATGTTGTGGTTATCCTGTCTGCTATGGCCGGGGTCACCGACAATTTAATCGGAATGGCACAAGCAGTAGCAGAATCACCGGACAGCAGGGAACTCGACGTGCTTCTGGCCACCGGCGAACAAACTACCTGCGCCCTTCTGGCCCTGAACTTAAAATCAATGAACTATCCCGCTCAATCTTTGATGGGACATCAGGTTGAATTGATGACGGATCACTGTTTCGGCAACGCCCGAATTCTGGATATTAAGGCCGATCGTGTCCGGGAGCTTTTGGATAGACGCCACATCGTCGTGATAGCCGGATTTCAAGGCTGCGATCTCGACGGCAATATTACCACCCTTGGCCGGGGTGGATCCGATACATCCGCTGTTGCCATTGCAGCTGCAATAAAAGCGGATGTCTGTGAAATCTTCACGGATGTGGATGGAATTTATACCGCCGATCCCAATATTTGCGACAAAGCCCGCAAGCTTGATACAATATCCTATGACGAGATGCTGAACATGGCCAGTCTGGGTGCCAAAGTACTGCAAATCCGGTCGGTGGGATTCGCCAAGAAGTACAAAATACCGGTGCATGTCCGATCATCATTCAGTGAAGAGGAGGGAACTATGGTTGTCGATGAAAATTCCGGCATGGAACGTCTGGCCGTTTCCAGTGTTACCCATGATCATAACCAGGCACGAATTACCTTGAAAAAAGTTCCGGATCAACCCGGGATCGCAGCAAAAATTTTTTCGCCCATAGCGGATGCAGGGATCGTTGTAGACATGATCATTCAAAATACAAGGGCCGGAGGAGAAACCGATTTGACGTTTACGGTCCCTAAAAATGACTTTCAAAGGGCCCTTGAACTGCAAAAGAAGGTGGCTGCCGACACCGGTGCTGAAGAGGTGTTCGGAGACGAGAAGATTGCTAAAATTTCTGTCATTGGTGTTGGTATGAAGGATCACTCAGGCGTAGCATCCACAATGTTTTCAACCCTGGCCTGCGAAAATATAAATATTATGATGATCAGCACCTCTGAAATCAGGATTTCCTGCGTAATCGAAGAAAAGTATACCGAACTGGCGGTGAGAGTGCTTCACACTGCATTTGGGCTGGATAAGGAATAAAACCATTTCGGATTGCGGACCTAGGATTGCGGATTTGAGATTTAATACAGAGGACAGAGTTGGCTGAAGTCGGAATGCGGAAGGTTGAAGTAAGGAAAGGTTTGCAGGTCACGCGGCAAAAACCTGACAAATCCGAAATCCACAATCCCAAATCCCCAATCGAAAGACTCGCAACTCGCAACACGTAACCCGTAACTCGCAACATGCAGCGATGAGAAAATTTAGCCCCGATCAACTGATATTGGCCTTAATTCTGGGGGCCGTTATCCTGGGCCTCACCATCTATCGGTTTTTTTATACCTTTTGACAAGCTTTAAACCCTTTGCCCCCTGAACTTGGAAACCAAAAAACTCTCTGTCTTTTAACGATTCCTGAGTTCCTTCTGTTGTAATCAGCGCTTTTTCAAAGCGGAACAAGCCACACCTCATAAAACAGCAATTATAGGAAATAGGATATCCGCTGAGACATCGTTGTAGAAAAGTCAGCTGGCAACCAATACACCCCTATTTTATCTTGACAAATGATGAAATAGGGGTGTATTTTAGCTTATCTGGCCCAAGAGAATAAGAGAGGTGACGCTATGAAGCGATTAATGGAAAATCAATTAACTCGTTGGTTGCAAAAACCGCGAAGAAAGCCCCTTGTCATTCGGGGCGCCAGACAAGTAGGCAAATCCACCCTGGTACAAAACTTTGCCCGATCGCAAGGTTTGAAATTGGCCGAGATCAACCTTGAAAAACACGGGAATCTCAATAGCATCTTCGGGACCAATGACCTCGATATAATCATTCCGGAACTGGAATTGCTGGCCCGAACGAGCCTGCGCCAGGAAAACACCCTGCTGTTCCTTGATGAGATTCAAAGCACACCCTATGCCATTGCCGCACTGCGCTATTTTCGTGAAGAAATGCCACAATTACCGGTAGTGGCAGCCGGCTCCCTGTTGGAATTTGTTCTAGCAAAGCACGACTTTTCCATGCCGGTGGGCCGGGTCGAATACCTCCACCTGGGCCCCATGACTTTTGAGGAATTTCTGCTGGCGATGGGAGACGACATGCTGCTTTCTTACTTAGAAGGCTTTCAGTTAAGCCAGCCGCTGCCCCAAACAGCGCATGAAAAACTGCTGCAACGGCAGCGGCAATACCTATATATCGGAGGCATGCCCGAAAGCATCCTCGCTTTCTGCGAAAGCAGCAGTTTGTTAAACACCCGAGACGTTCATCGCTCCATTATTCAAACCTATCAAGACGATTTCGCAAAATACAGCCGTGAACCAACCCTGAGTCGAATACACACCGTATTCAATGCTATTACGAGGACTGTTGGGGAAAAAGTTAAATATGCCAATATTTCACGGGAAGACAGGGCCAAGGATCTCAAACAGGCCATTGAATTATTGACCAAGGCGCGATTGCTTCTTCCCACCTACCACAGCAGTTGTTCCGGCATACCCATAAAATCCGGAATCAACGAGAAAATTTACAAACTTTATTTTCTGGACATCGGCTTGCTAAATTATCTCAATGGATTGGAGTGGTCACACATATCAGCGTTGGACGAGCGCACGCTGTTAAACGAAGGTGCTCTTGCTGAACAGTTTATTGCGCAACATCTGGCCTATCGATTCGAGGGACTCGAACCTCCCGACCTTTTCTATTGGTTAAGAGAGGGTAAAACCGGCAATGCCGAGGTTGATTTTGTCACATCTACGGGTAAAACAATCGTTCCCATCGAAGTCAAAGCAGGAAAAAGCGGTACCATGAAATCCCTGCAGCAGTTTGCCATAGATAAAAAAGCCACATTAACCTGCCGCTTTGACTTAAATCCGCCAAGCGTTCAGGATTTAAGCTACCGGGCCAGGCAAAAACAACAAGTTCAAACGGTTAACTACAAATTGTTGTCCTTGCCGTTATATTTGGTTGATGTGATGCACGACGTATCGCTTCAGGTA
>JAFDDW010000358.1 GCA_019310665.1 Deltaproteobacteria bacterium | reverse complement strand
CGGACAGGAGTTCCGCTGTCATTAACGCCAGGGTGCCGGCAAGCGTCACCGGGGAGGTTGTGCCCGTAGAAGGGATTGTATAGATTTGAAAGGGATGACCGAATCGGCACATCTCAAGCAGGCAATCAACCCTGTTGGGTTCAAAACTAAACGGGCTGATTATCCCGAGGCTAACCGTGAACATCGGCCTTTGCCGCAAGGCTTCTTCGCTTCCGGCGATGGCGATTCCCATCTTAAGCAGATCTTTCGCACCCGCGCCGCTGTAAGCAGTCGCGATTACGGGCTTTTCCGTGTTGCTCAGCAATGCTTGAGATATATGCCGGTCTAACGCTTTTTCGGGAACATCCTGGGGATAGATTTCGGGAAAAATAAAATGGGTGTTCTCCAAAGCGTCATGGACTCTGACATTGGTTTCCAGATCCTTCTTCGTAGCGGGTCTGCGCTCACCGGTATCAAAATCAATAACGAAGGTGGCCCCATGACCGCTGCTGTAATGTATCCCGTTAGCCGACTTGAGATCGTATTTGGGGTCTCTGCCGCACACGGTCATAAAGCGCGGCGCATGATTCAGGGCATAGTCAACCAATGACGGGGGTATATGAACCACCTGTTTATCCGGGTCTACCTCCGCTCCCCCGCGCTTAAAGATGTCCAATGCTTCTTCATGTCGTATCCTAACCCCCGGATCTTTCAAGAGTTTAAGGACCGCCTGATGCACGGCTTGGATGTCTTCTCCACTGAGAACCTCGATGGTTCTCCCTCCCAACGGCATTATACCCATTATCTCATCTCCTCTTTTAAATCGAAAGGCTGTATGATGTCACTACTTCGAAATAAGGCATCGTCTATCCGAGAAAATAGCGAATTATCTGCACCGCTAGGCAGAATCTTTGGCATACCGGAGTGGTTCTGATTTACTCAATCTGATTTACTCAATAAATGCAATCCTTATGCCAATAGAAATTTTGGCTTAAATATGGCCCAATTACAGATAGTTCTATTTTTTGAGCTGAATGCATACCTGATAAATTGTATAGATAATAAACAAAAACCCCGTGCTCCTGACAAGAATATAGGTCATTGTTTAAATAATAAACATATCTGGCAATGCCAGGAACAAGAGAATTTCTTAAAACAGCGATAACAGATCAGATGCTGCCGAAAGATGGGGTGACAGCCGGAAGGCATTCTAATTTATATCTAAATGAAATAATCTCACATAGATAACAGGTTGTATACAAATGAAACAAAAAGGCCGCTGATTTTTTTAAGCTGTTTTAAAAAGCACCAATAGAAATAATACATTAGGTGCCGTGGCCTGATTGTTGCAGATACTACTTTTTCAGATCTTTATAGCGGTGCGAATGAACGACCCCGCTGATAGCAACGGGGTATCAATCGAAATATTTATAATCGCCCCAAGGCACGGGGAATTAAACCCTTGTCCGCCTTGGCGGATTAATATTTCTATCAGAGGAGAACGGTATGATCGACAGTGTGTTAAGTGAAGAGAATATAATGTTCCGGGAGGCGGTCAGAAAGTTTGCCGAGGAAAAAATCACCCCGAATGTCAAGACCTGGGAAAAAGAAGGCAAGTACCCGGATGAATATTACACCCATCTGGCAGAGATGGGTTTTATGGGCCTTTTGGTGCCTGAGGAATATGGCGGTGCCGGCGGTTCGATGGTCGATTTGGCAATCCTGTGTGAAGAGATGGGAAGAGCAGGTGTTTCCATTCCACTGACGCATGTTTCCGCCTGCTGTCGGGCTATCGTACATCAGGGCAACCAAGATCAGAAAAGACGATATTTGCCCGAGATGGCATCCGGCAAAATGATTGGCGCTTACTGTCAGACCGAACCGAATGCCGGCTCGGATGCCGGCAACCTGTCTTCGTTTGCTGAAAAGAAAGACGGTTATTTTCTGCTAAACGGCAGGAAAGTGTTCATTTCCAATGGAAAAATCGCTAGGGTATTTATCGTACTGGCCAAAACGGAAAGAAATCTTACAAAACCGTCAAAGGGTATCGCCATGTTTATCGTCGATCGCGATACGCCCGGGGTTTCGATCGGCAAGACCGAGGAGTTGATGGGACGGCACTGCTCGAGTCTTGATGAGATCATTTTTGAAGATGTTAAAGTCCCGGAGGAAAACCTGTTGATCCCGGCGGGGGGAACAGGGTTTAAGGCCATGATGAATGAATTCAATTCTGAACGCTGCGGCAATTCGGCTTTTTGTGTCGGTTTCGCTCAAGGAGCCTATGAACGAACGCTGAGGTATTGCAAAGAGCGGGTTCAGTTCGGCCAACCGATTGCAGAGCTTCAGGGGATTCGCTGGACTTTGGCTGAAATGGCCATCAAGATCCAGGCCGCGCGTCTTTTAATTTACGATGCGCTGATTAAAGAAAAAAAAGGCAAAATGATCGCCAAAGAGGCCTGCATGGCCAAAAAGTTCGCCAATGAAATGGCCGTCTGGGTCTGTGACCAGGCGATACAATTACACGGTGCTTATGGCTATACCACGGACTATGAAGTAGAACGCTACTACCGGGATGTGAGGGGCTGGTCCATGGGAGGAGGCACCACCCAGGTATGCTTAAACCGAATTGCGCATGAGATATTGAAATAATGGGATTGAGGAATTTAACCAATCATCTTTTCAAGGGTCTTACCCAGAGAATGCAAGTCTCTGAGATTGCCCATCGGCAAAAAATAATCCACAGATGGGTTTATAGTCCCTTGTCCCCATAAGGGGATTTAACCAGATGACCTTGTAGGCTTTGTTATTTAGATAAGCCATTTGAGACTCAAGTATGTCAGTCTGCCCTTGATCCCAGCCGTCGCTGAAAATCACCACAATGGCTTTATTCGAGAGCATCCTTCTGCCGTAGACTTCATTAAAGTCTTTGAGGCAATGGCCGATTCTTGTCCCTCCTCCCCAATCCGATACGAACTGCGGGAGTTTGGAAAGCGTGGTGGTAAAATCGCCCACATCAAACTGATGGGTCCATCGGGAGAGATCCGTAGAGAAAAAGAAAATCTCGGTGCGACGGTCCAACCGCTTGAGCGCGTGGGCGAATTGCAGAAGCATGAGGGTATAGACATCCATTGAGCCGCTGACGTCACATAAAAATATAATTCGGCGATTTTTGATCTTTTTCTTTTTGAAATCAAGGAGGATCAGCTCACCGCCAAATTGCATATTTTTCCTTAAAATTCTCCGCAAGGTGATCTCTTTGCCGCGAACGGAATATTGAGATCTGCGACTCAAACGGTTTCTTAACGGCTGAAGCCATTTTTTAATGGATTCGTAAAGTGCCCGGGACTCCGTGAAATCATCCAGCTCACAGGTCCGGTCCAAAGCGTCCGGGCTGTAACAGGCTATCCACTTACGCGACACCTCGTTCAGGTGATCATCGCGGTTGCCGTAATCGACCGACTCTTTTTTAGTTTCCGATGGACTATCCGCCTCAGGCTCCTCATTTCCGCTGCCATCACAATGGATCTGCCAACCGGTTTGGTGTTCCGAAAACCAGAATAAAAAAAACAATTGATCAAATCGGTCAATATCCTCTTGGCGGCAGACAAAATTCAACCGCAGCAAACCACGAAATAATTCGAGATTGGATATATCCATGAATTCGAGGCCGCGGATGGCATCCAAAACGGAAGCAAGCGTAACGGATATTCCGTTTTCTCTTAGCAGGTGGGAAAATTGAATAATGTTGACGGCCAGCCCCTCGTCGGACGGGCCGGCGGGCTCGGTTATGGCATCTAACATGGTGTGATTTGGCATGCAGCCAGAAGCTGTGAGCGTTTATCCGGGTCGGTCCAGATACTTGATCTGAATTTTTGAATATCTTCCCGGTATTTGAGAATACACCCGAGGGTTTGTTCAACGATTTGCTGATCCAACACCCCTTGATTAAGCTTAAGCAAGGCCTCCGCCCAGTCCAGCGTTTCGGATATCCCCGGCTTTTTCATCAGATCTTCCCTGCGGATAGTCTGCATGAACCCGGCAACCTGCACGACAAGGGATTCCTCTATCCGGGGGATTCTGGTCCGGATGATCTGCTTTTCTTTTTCCAGATCCGGATAGTCGATCCAGTGGTAAAGACAGCGCCGCTTGAGGGCATCATGGATATCCCTGGTTCTGTTGGAGGTGATCACGACCAGGGGTTTGTGGGTTGCTTTCACCGTTCCGATTTCCGGGATGGAAACCTGAAAATCGGAAAGGATTTCAAGCAAAAATGCCTCGAATTCCTCATCGGCACGATCCAACTCATCAATCAACAAGACGGGATGGTCATTTTGAGAGCTGAGAATCGCCTCAAGTAGCGGCCTTTTCAGGAGATACGGTTCGCTGTAGATGACATGGCCGATCTCCTCAGGGGTCCTGTCGCTGTGTTCATCCATCTTGATGCGAAGCAATTGTTTTGGATAATTCCATTCGTACAGTGCTGAATTCGCATCCAGGCCCTCATAGCACTGTAGTCTGATGAGTCTGGATTCAAAAATCTGCGCAAGGACGATGGCAACTTCTGTCTTGCCGACCCCCGGTTCCCCCTCCAGAAATATCGGTTTGTTCATATGATAAGAAAGGTAGATGACGGTCGCCAACAATTGATCGGCAATATAGCGGTTCGATTCCAATTGTTCCAGAATGGCCTCAATTGAAGAAAAATTTTCCAGGTGGCTCATGATGGTTCCTTCGCTGTCTATAATTAGATTAATTTAAGCAGAATGACGCTTGAAAGTCCTTTCATAATTCCTTTCCTCCGAACGCCTAAATCAGCGGGCGCGGTTTTTTGCGCTCCGCTGAATTTATTTGTTCGGTAATTTCTGCCCTGGCATCGTAATAAAACCGGTCCGCCTGTTTTTGGTCTCTTTTAAAAATCTGGTAAACAACCATTGGGTTTTTAATAAAATACCAATCGCCCAATTGGTCAAATTTCCTGCACGATGTTACAATGTGTGCATTGCGTATTGTGTAATACCGTTTTTCACGATTTTTTCCATATCTTTTCAACCGTTTACCAAAATCAATATCTTCGATGCAAGCAAGCTTTTCATCGAAGCCCCCAATTGCCTCAAAGTCTTTTCTTAAGCACCAGAACATTCCAGCACTTACGCCGTGCCATAAAACAAAGGGAGCTACAACCAATAGGCTGCAAAGTATTCCAAAAGATATCCTTTCTGGAACAATCTTAACCCCACCACCGATATATTTTCCTGAATCCAGTTTTCGCAATACCTCTATAAACATAGTCGAGGTCATTTGGCTATCAGCGTCTATCGTAACAAGGATGTCACCTTTGGATTCACCAACTCCTTTGTTTCGGATACGGCTCAAATTTCGGGAGTCTTCATCTATAACCCTTGCACCCAATTGAGTAGCAATTTCTCCAGTTCTATCAGTGCAACGATTCAACACCACAATATGCTCAACTGGCTCTGCAATCTTTCTTGCTGCAACTTTAACGGAGCATATGCATTTCTTTATGAATAATTCTTCATTATGAGCTGGAGTGATTACTGAAATCATTTTACTCCCACCGAACGCCGTCGGTGAGCAGCGGCCTAAATTAATTGCAATCTTGCACGGCCTTTACGTAAAACCGCTATCTACACGCCGTCTGCTCCACTGGTTATGCCATGGGGCTATTTGCAGATACTGTCTCTGATGTTTTAATCGGAATAATTCGTCGCTCAATGTCAGTCCAAATTTTACGTTTCATCATTCGCAAATCATATTCAGTTTGCAAATTCAGCCAAAATTGAGCTTCGACACCAAAATATCGCTGCAGTCTCAAAGCGGTGTCGGCGGTAATAGCTCTTTTCCCGTTGACGATCTCACTAATTCTATTAGGAGGAACAGAAAGATCGCGGGAGAGCTTATTTATGCTGATGCCTAACTGGTCCATAAAATCTTCACGCAAGATTTCACCTGGAGTTATCGGATCAAGTAGTTTATTTGTATTCATATTTTTACCTCAATGATAATCGACAATTTGAGCATTAAACGCATTACCATCATGCCACTCGAAACAAACACGCCACTGCTTGTTAATGCTGATAGCGTATTGTCCTTTTCTATCTCCTCTCAAAGCGTGAAACTTGTTGCCGGGATTGAGCATCAACGCTTCAAGGCTTGGGGCGACCATGCTTTGGGGACGTACATCAGATTATAAGTTGCTATCAATCTTTTAGCCAATAGTTTTTGCGCTTGGCCAAGTGCTCCCAGCGCCTTACCGCCATGCTGACCGCAGGTTGCGAGATCTTCAGTTTTGTGCTAACTCAACCTGGCTGATTGCCAGCGCACTCGTTGCCCGGAAACACAATAAACTGCAGGCCGCGAATGTCTCTTTATCATAGCGGGTTCTCCATTTATCAGCAACATCCTCCCGTTCCTGGTGTTCCGGAGCTCGAGTTTTATGAAGGTGGAAATAAATCCTATTCTTAACGCCCAAGATGGATAATCATAGAATATCTTATCTATTATAAGTTCAATTCGAGCTGGCTGATTATTCCATTTTTCAATGTACCATCCTGCGCAATTATTCAATGCAACTTTTCTTTTTCTCGATTTTGTTTTTTGTCTTCTATTCTTTCTATTTAATGCATCTGTGTTGGTTAAGTGGACCAACTGGAGATCTGAAAAATATCTTGTTGGTGTATGCCGGATAAGTCTTTTTACAGATTTCAATACGCATCTGGGAGCTTCGTAGTCTTTATAATTTTCCTGTATTTCGACCATTATTCGATTAGACTCAGAAAACTAACGTGGAAGTGAGCAGCGGCCCTGATAAGTTCCGAGTCTGTACAGCATTTAACGTGAAACCCGCAAACTACACGCTGTCAGCTCCACTGGTTTGTTATAAGATCCTGTTATTGTTTATGGTTTGCGCTATTGACACAACCACTGAGTTGTTGTACCATAAGTACATTATTTACATTATAAGCCAATTGTACAAAAGGTGATCGGTCATGTTAAATAAAATTTCAGCTGCTGATGCAAGAAAAAAATTTGCGAACATTATAAACAGGGTCGCATACGGCAAAGAAGCATTCGTGTTAACGAGACGAGGCGAAGCGCTTGCTGCTATTGTTTCAATGGAGGATTTAAAGCTCCTGCAGGAAATTGAAGAACAAATGGATATTGAAGATGCGTGGAAAGCTCGAAATGAACCTGGTGAAAGCATTTCATGGGAAAAACTTCGAGAGGAACTGGACATTTGAAATACAGAGTTGAGTTCAAAAGATCTGCAGCTGAAGCACTCAAAAAAATTCCAAAATCTGACCAAAGGCGTATACGCGATAGTATTGATAGCCTTTCTGAAAATTTGCCGGATCC
>JAFDDW010000357.1 GCA_019310665.1 Deltaproteobacteria bacterium | reverse complement strand
TTTAGATGATTGACCCCAAACGGGGACCAATTTGTAATCTTATTCCAATTGTAAAATTCTAACCTGAAAATTCGAAATACGAAGCACGAAATACGAAACAATATCAAAATTCAAATTATCAAAATTCCAAACGAAAGCACACCTGGACTTCGATTTTATGTTTGGGTCATTAAAATTTTGGTCCTTCGAATTTGTTTCGAACCATCACCGCCGATGCGGCTTCCTCAAGTGACGTTATCCCCTGGATCACTTTTTCGGCCGCATTTTCCTTCAGGGTGCGGTACTGGCCGGCTTCGGCTGCAGCCCGGGCGATTTCATGGGGCGGCGCTCTTTTTAGAATTAAATCCTTGACCAAATCATCGATGAGCAGCACTTCATAAACGCCGGATCTACCTTTGTACCCCGTGTGCATGCAGCTAAAACAGCCCTTGCCCTGTTGAAAGTTGGCATCCTTGACCTTATCCAGTCCCCAAAATTTTAAGGCTTCCGCCGGCGGCTTGTAGGGCGCTTTGCAGCTCGAACACACGGTTCGAACCAGGCGCTGGGCAAAGGCGACGATCATTACCGAGGCCACCAGGAAGGGCTCAATCCCCATATCGACAAAACGTGTGATTGCTCCGGGCGAGTCATTGGTGTGCAGGGTGCTTAACACCCTGTGACCGGTAAGCGCTGCCTGGACGGCGATATTGGCAGTCTCGGAATCACGTATCTCTCCAACCATGATCACATCGGGATCCTGACGCAAAATGGACCGCAACCCGCTGGCAAAGGTCATGCCGGCTTTGCGGTTTAACTGAACCTGACGAATTTTTTCAATACGGTATTCCACCGGATCTTCCACTGTAATGATGTTGATATCCGGCTGGTTTATCTTCTTTAAGATCGAATACAGGCTGGTACTTTTACCGCTGCCTGTGGGCCCCGTGCTCAAAATCATGCCATAGGGTTTGGAAATCATGCGTTCCAGTTTTTGGCGGTCGGTTTCGTTCATGCCCAGCCGCTCAAGAGAATAGATGCTGGTGCTGGTGTCCAGCAACCGCAGCACCATGTTCTCCCCGTAAATGGAAGGAATTGTAGACGCCCGGACATTAATATCCCTATTTTTCATCTTTACGGTAAAGCGCCCGTCCTGGGGTATGCGGGATACGGCTATATCCATGTTGGCCAGTATTTTCAGCCGGGAAATAATAGGCAAAAACATCGATTTTGGCGGAGCCGGCACTTCATGGAGTCTGCCATCCACCCGAAAGCGCACCTGTACAGTTTCTTTTTCAGGACTGACATGGATATCGCTGGCACCTTCCCGAACACCCTGGGATAGAATGGAATTGACCAGTCGGACAACCGGCGCTTCTTCAGCCATACCTTGCAGAGAGCTGACTTCCACATCTTCGGTGACCGGGGCTTTGTCGGCGCTTTTGTCGATTTCCATCTCTTCCATGTCTTCCAGCACGCCGCCAATACCGGCATAGGTGCCGTAGAGGCTGTTGAGCAACTGATTCAAATGCTGCTCGGTGCAGATGATGGCTTCGACTTCACAATTGGTATATACCTCGATGGCATCCAGGGCATTGATGTCCAGCGGATCCATCATGGCAATGGTCAGCAGCAGGCCATTTTTTTGAAGCGGTGCGGCCTGGTATTTGTGGGCGATGTCAGCCGGAAGCAGATTGGCAAGATCCACATCAACGCTGAATTTATCCGGTTCGTATTTTCCCAGGCGCAATTGATTTGATACCAGGTCGACAATCTGGCTCTCACTGACAATACCTTCACGAACCAGAAATTGCCCCAGTTTCAAATGGCTGGTTTTTTGAAAGGGCAAGGCCTCTTCCAGCTGCTTTTGGGTCAGCAGCCCGCCCTCGACCAGTATTTCACCTAATTTCTTTCTTGCTCTCAATTTTTATCTCTTATTTACCAAATGATAGTGGTTTCGACCAAAATACGGATCCGCAAAATACACGGATTTCATATCCCACGCAGACACAATCCTTGAGTTGAACGAAAGTCCCGCCGGCAGTCGCTCCAGCTGGTTTCGTGCCGACAGTTCATCCTTGTAAACCCTGTGCAGGACGACGGAAAACCGGGTGCCTTCTTCAGGGGTCCAATATGGTATCAAGCGCATGGAAGGCGCGCTGTCAGGGTAGTTTCGCAGAATGTTAAATGCGTCTTCGAGCAAATCCGATTCGTCAACTTTAACCCACCACAGCGGTTGGGTCGCAGGCCTCACCTCAACATGTATGGCGGGCAATGATATAATCTGACCGACTACCACCCGATCAGGGTCCTCTATATCCGGGTTTGCCAGAATAAGGGACTTGAAGTATTTGGAATTAAAGTTGCCATACACTCTCTGAATTATCTTTGAAAGCGTTTCATCGCGCCTCAGGGTTATCTGGCCCAGAATCGTCGAAGGGGCTGACGCGGGTGTGGAAATAGTATGGCTATCGTCAGGTGCCGGGTCCACGACCGCCGCCACCCGAATGGTCTCCTCGATTTTGGTGACCTTTTCGGTCTTGGCCGGTTCAGTCACCGTTGCAGATTCCGTGACCGGTATCATCTTCTCATTTTTTTGCGGCTCTGCGATCTTTTCCGCGAGCACGGGTTTGATTTCTGATTCAACCCGTGAGGGTTTGGTAAATTCGGACGGAGCGAGCTGGGCCCTGACGGTCGGAATTTCAGTTTGGGCCAGGGGCGTGCTGATCACCCGTTCGGAGTTTTGTGAAAATAAGGCCTGAATATTCCGGAGCCCCCGGGACGGCAGCGCTATAATTCCATCCAGAGGCAGTAATGTCAGCAGGATGACGGCAGCCGCTCCAGCCAGAGTTGCACCGGCCATAATAATTTTCCGGCGGCGCGACTCTTCCGGAAACACCCTGCGCGCACAGGCACGAACCAGAAAAAAACCGCTTTTGGATCGGTTCTGGATGATCATGGATAATATGCTCTGGTGACACAGGTTGATAATTTTTCGGGGATACCCTCCGGTGATGCGATAAATCGCCCACAAAGCCGGATACGAAAAGAGATTCAATTTTCGGCGGGAGTTGTTGGATTTTTCCAAACGGAATTTAACCATCAACCGCGTATCGTTAAAGCTCAGAGGTTTTAGCAGGTGATACAGATTGATGCGATCAGCAAAGTTGGGGTATTTGCGGATAGTATTTTCAAACTCCTTCTGGGCGAAAATGACAATCTGCAGCAATTTGTATTCATTGGTTTCATAATTTAAAAATTCACGCAGGATTTCCAGGCAAAATACCGGTATTTTCTGCCCTTCGTCAATGATAAGGACAACTGTTTTATTTTGATCCACCCCTTTGTGAAAAAGGTAGTTCTTGATGTGCTCTTTGATCTGCCAGTCATGGCTTCCCACCACCGGCTTTTTGCCGACAAGCATTTTGGTTACGGTCGCCAGAAATTCCGAAGCATTGAGAAAGTGCGGATCGAGGATGAGGTGGGTTTCTACCTCCTCCTTCTGGGCAAAGCGGCGGATGAGCTGACGGCACAATGTCGTTTTACCGGTACCGACATCGCCGATGATTACGTTCAGGCCTCGCCGAAGCAGCACGGAAAGCTCCAACTTCTGTAAACAATCCAGATGCTGCCGGGAATGAAAAAAAAACTCGGGATCCGGAGAGTTTGAGAAGGGTTCCTTTTTTAAATTTAATATACTGAAATAATCCATTGTTCTACCAACTTTGGATTGCGCGCATTCTGAGAGATTTTAGCCTGTAAAGAAAGCAAATAATCGATAGAATACCTCAACTTTAGGCATTTTAGGCATTTTGAAATTTTAGGCATTCGTTTTTCAGGGTTTGCCCCCCATTGCCCGGGGCTTTAAAATATGCGGGGTGATAAAAATGAGCAATTCCTCCATTTGATCGGCGCTGCTCTTACGCTTGAACAGGTAGCCCAGGCCGGGAATGTCCTCCAGAAATGGTGTTCCGGTTTGACTTCGGACCG